>CBFICO010000058.1:13304-15456 GCA_965661115.1 Salibacteraceae bacterium | reverse complement strand
GTAAGTGATGCTAAAAGCACTATCAATTACGATCATTCTTTGGCAAAAAAGATAGACAGTAGGGTAGAGAAGCTTGGCATTGATGGTAAGATGGTTTTTAACGCCGAAGGGCGAATTGAATTGGTAAACCTTACCGAGAAATTACTGGTGATGGCGCTTACCAAAATTTACAACTACATTCCCGATGCTGGTATTTGGTTAAACACACAACGCCCTGAGTGGAATGATGCCAACAACGCTCTAGTAGGTAATGGGGTTTCCATGGTAACCCTTTATTATTTGAGAAGGTTCTTGAAATTTGCAGACAAGCTCTTTTCTGGAATGGAACAAGACAGTTTTGAGATCAACAAGCCCGTTGTTGATTTGCTTGATGCGCTCCAGCGAACGTTTGTAGGCTTCCGACCAGATTTAAAGAAAGGCTTTACCGATGAAAGTCGGCGTCAGTTTATGGATAGCTTCGGTATTTCTGGAGAACACTACAGAACTACCGCATACGAAGGTTTTTCTGGTGAAAAGAGGAACATCACTGCCCTTAAAATCAAAGAGTTTTTCGAAATAGCTAATGAGTATTTAGAGGATTGCATTGAGTTAAACGAACGAAGCGATAAACTGTATCACTCTTACAACCTTATTCATCTTACATCTGATGAGGTTAAGGTGAGCCACCTGTACAAAATGTTAGAAGGCCAGGTTGCGGTACTCAGTTCCAAATTTTTATCTCCAGAGCAATTACTAAATGTACTAAATGCTCTGAAAGCGAGTGATATGTACAGAGAGGATCAGTATAGCTACATGCTTTATCCAAATAGGGAACTACCTACTTATTTGGAGAAAAACACCTTCGATAAAGCTGACTTATCTGGTTCTAAACTGGCTGCAAAATTGCTGGATGTTAAGGATCAATCTGTTGTTGTTCAAGATAGTGAAGGTAAGCTCCACTTTAACGGTAAATTCAATAATGCAAAAGATTTAAGCGCAGCGTTGGATAACCTAAAAGCAAATGGCTACAGACAATTAGTAAATAGCGACAGACAGCTCTTTCTTAACTTGTTTGAACGCGTTTTTGAGCATAAATCATTTACGGGTAGATCTGGTGCTTTCTATGGTTATGAAGGCTTAGGGAGTATTTATTGGCATATGGTTTCAAAGCTGTTATTGTCTATTCAAGAGAATATTTACCGAGCACATTTCTTAGGTGCAAGCAAGGGTATTATTGGTGGATTAATTGAGCATTACTACGAAGTACGAGCAGGTATTGGTATCAATAAATCTCCTGAATTATATGGCGCTTTCCCTACCGATGCGTATTCTCACACTCCGAAATATGCAGGTGCAAAACAACCTGGAATGACAGGGCAAGTTAAAGAAGATGTTATAAACAGGTGGGCTGAGCTCGGTGTTGTGGTAAATGAAGGTAGAATTTCATTTTTGCCAATTCTATTCAGGTCATCAGAGCTTGTAAAAGAAGAAGGGCAATTGTCTTACTTCAATTTTAAAGGAGAAGATAGTCTTCTAAACGTTCCTGCAAACAGTATGGCATTTACTTACTGCCAAGTACCGGTAATTTACAGCTTAAGCAAAAAAGAATCTATTACAATTCATTTTGTGAATGGAGAAAAAAGGACTTCAGATGTATTGACTCTAATGCATTCAGAATCTAAAAGTGTTTATAAACGAGAAGGTAAGATTGAGAAAATTGAAGTCTCTTTCAAATCTTCCAGTATCTTGAATTAACCCTATGAGCGAACACAAAAACTACCGTTTCATTTTTGGAATAATTACCCTGCTATTCTTCTTTTTAGGGTTAATTACAGTTTTTGTAGATTCACTCATACCAAGGTTAAGAGAATTATTTGAGCTGAGTTATTTTCAGGCGGGTTCTGTGCAGTTTGCATTTTTTAGTGCCTATTTCGCTGTATCGGTTCCTTCAAGCTATTTCATTGTTAGGTATGGATACAAAAAAGGAATTCTTGGAGGTTTATTAATAATGGCTACTGGTTGCTTTTTATTTTTTCCTGCAGCACAATTTCGGTCTTTCGCATTTTTTATTTCGGGTTATTTTATTGTAGCTGCGGGTATGACTTTACTGCAGGTTGCCATTAATCCTTTTGTGGCTTTGTTGGGAGATGAAAGCAAGGCTTCTTCAAGGCTA
>CBFICO010000058.1:0-13294 GCA_965661115.1 Salibacteraceae bacterium | reverse complement strand
TCAGGCTTTTAACTCGTTGGGAACTGCAATAGCTCCTATTCTGGGAGCTTATTTTATTCTAAGCGATAGGATTAGAACCGAAGTGGAGATAAACCTTATGGGTGAGGTAGAAAAAACGTCATACTTAAATGCCGAGTCTTGGGCGGTACAACAGCCTTTTTTAGTGTTAGGAGGAGTCTTAGTTTTAGCATCGCTGTTATTTATTCCCGTTAAGCTGCCAAAAGTGATTTCCCTATCCACTGAATCATCATACTGGGATGTGCTAAAACACAAGAACTTGCTTTTAGGAGTTATCGGAATATTCTGTTACGTTGGTGCGGAGGTAGCAATTGGAAGTTATCTGGTTAATTATTTTTTAGATATGAAACTGGTTGCAGCCATTCGCGAAAGTGGATTTATGCGTTCAATTGCGCAAAGTATTTTAGGAAATGATTTATCGACCTATGATGCAAAAGCAATTGTGGGTGTATTCGTCACTTTTTATTGGAGTGGTGCTATGGTAGGTCGATTTATTGGGGCATATTTAAACAAAATATTCAGCCCGGGTGGGGTTGTGGCAGTATTTGGACTCATCGCTATTTGTCTGGCCTTAATTTCAATGAATACTTCTGGTTTTGTTGCTATGTGGAGTATTATAGGAATAGGATTTTTTAATTCCATCATGTTTCCAACCATATTTACGTTGGCGTTAAGAGGATTGGGCGAGCATACTCCAAAAGCGTCTGGACTTTTATGCATGGCCATTGTCGGTGGAGCAATTGTCCCCCCATTTTTTGGTCTGGTAGCTGACTTAGCTGGATTTAAAGCTGCGCTGGTAACTGTAATATGTTGTTATGCCTACATCGCCTTTTTTGGGCGAAGAAATATTAATGATCTCCAAGATTAAACGCTTTGTATCGACCTTTTAGTATGTTTCAATCAAAGGTTTTTATCAATACTAGCTTTCAGTTCTCTTAAAAAATTACTTTTGTTGATTATTAAACTTTAAATGAGACTAATACTACTACTAACCATATTGTATTGTTGTAAAACAAGCTTAGCACAAGATCAACCTAGTCTAGAATCAGATCCAAAACTTCGGAATTTATACCTACAGAAAATGGTCGGTATGAACAAAGAGTTTATATCCTTATATGAAGGAAAGTATAAGAAAGAATTCAAAGAGTACATTGAGAAAAGAACTGAAGATACTGAATATTATGTAAAGGAAGAAGTTTACTTTTTTGAGGTGAACGCTCTACAGTATTTAGAGAAACTAAAAAATAAAATTGCAGTAGCTAATCCTTTCTATAATTTTAAAGACATATCGGTTATTTTGGCCCGATTTCCATGGGCAAACGCTTATTCTTCTGGAGATGGGACAATTGCCATTATTCCTGAGTTGATTAATTACTTTGATAATGAAAATCAGTTTTTGTACATTCTATGCCATGAATTCGCTCATTTTTTTGCGGGTCACAGCGAGAAAAGCATAAATCGTATTATTGAAAAAATCCATTCTGATGAATTTGTTGAGGAGGTTAAAGAGATAAAAAGAGCCAAATATGGTCAAAATACAAAATTGATCGAGCTTTTGAATGACAACCTATATTCCCAAAGAAAACACTCTCGAGATGATGAAAAAGAGGCCGATTCTTTAGGCCTGGTGCTTTTCCGGAACACAACAAAATGTTTAAACGACTCATATAAAGCATTACAAGTTCTAGATGAAGTAAGTAACGATTATGATGAGAGTCAACCAATTGTGTTTGAAAATTTAAAACTTAGGCTTACTAGTGCGAATGAACCTCAGATGATTGAGGTTGAAAGTGAAGAAAGAAATTTAAAATACGAATTAGTAAAATCACATCCTGATGTTCCTGATCGGGTTAATTGGCTAAAGTCCGAAATTAAAGGAAGTTATAGCAACGGTTGCACCAAAGACGAAGAAGTAGAATTTAAACAATTCAAAAAACTGATGGAGTTTGAAAGCATTAATGTTCTAATTAAGTATGACATAATTGATAAAGCTTTAATCCGAGCTGAACGACTAAGAGTTAAATACCCAAATTCTATTTTTTTAAAAGGAGTGTGCGGTTACTGTATGTATAGATTGTATTACGGAAGGAAGCATCATCTTTTATTTAATTGCTCAAGAATGCCCAGCTCAGATATTGAAGATCCTGATTTATATAACTTGCTTAATAGTATTTATTATGACAGAATAACCAAAATAAGAACAAGCGCATATGAATATGTAAAAGATTATTACACGCCCAATCAAAGAGATTGGCGGTATTTGATTGCATATGCCCGCTTAATTAACGATATGAAAATTGAGGATAAGAAAACTATGAAACAATTGAAGAGTAGGTACATTCAATTTTATCCAAATGGAGAGTATGCTAAGCACTTTCCATACTTAACTAAATAACTATAATGATTTTAAATACGATTAAACTATGAAGAGAAAAATGAAACACCTTTTGACGAGATTACTTGGAGCATTTATATTGTTCGGTGGAACCATACAAGCCCAGGATTATTCCATATCTGATGTAAGGAGAGTTACACCCAGGAATTATGGAGAAATTACAAAAAATGATGAAGTAACTGGATATTACTTTTTCTATCAAACAGATAAACTGAAAAAGGGGCAGAGAGCCTTTGAGATTAGATTAATAGATGCAAACCTCGAAGAAATTGCAAAAGAAACTATCATCCAAGGTAAGTTAACGTATATGATTGATGCTGCTTTTAATGGTAGTACGCTTCTGTTTAAATTTTATGATAGAAAGCTTAAAAAGGTAATGTACAGAACCTTAAGCATGGATGGGCAGCTTTCTAAAGCTGTGTACAGAGCGGCTACCAAATATGAGATGCGAACATTAAATATGGCGCTTCAAGCGGGTCAAGAAGATTTTATGAATCTATCCTGTCCAAGTAGCGACGGTTTTATCGATGTATATGGTGATAAAGAAAGTGCGTATGCATACAAAGTAGCATACATTGATAATAACGGGAAAGTTAAATGGACTTATAAGCCTAAGGCAACAAAGGGAGTCTATGCAGCAACCTATATGACCTCGTCAAATAATCAAATTTTGCTTTTAGAGTCTAAAGCTAAATCCGTAATGAACGCTAAAGACTACACCTTTTCATTGAAAGGTATTGATATGCAGGGGTCTGAAAATTTTCATATCCCACTTACAAGTAAAATGTACAATCTTATGCCACATAACGCATTTGTTCAGTCAAATGGAAGTGGTTTTACTCTTATCGGTGAGCATTTTGACATAAATAAAAAAATGATGAAAGCAGAAAGCCAGGGTGTCTTTATGAGAGACATAAGTGAAGAGGGCTTATGGGAGTATGAGACTTTTCTGGGTTGGGAGTCAGATATTAAACCAACCATGTCTGCTGAGGAGTATAAAAACTTTAGCAAGTTTAGCGTATTATTTCATGATGTTGTAAGAACAAAAGAAGGAAACATCATAGCTATCGGCGAACAGTATAAAAAACAAGTAAGTGCCATGGGTGTATTAGGAGCTGTTGCAGCATCTTCATCTTCAAGTACAAGTAGTAATGTAGCATTGATGGAAATTAGACTAGGAGATATGGTTATGTTGCATATAAATAAGGATAGAGAACTTGAAAACGTAAATATTTTTGATAAAAAAAATCGTTCAATTCAATTAGAACAGGGCGCTGGTGTAACTAATACTCATGTACTTGGAAAAATTCTGAAAGCTTATGGTTATATGGACTATGAGTTTAATCAGTTTAATGCAGATAAGTCCGTTAATACTACGGCTTTTTACGATAGACAAAAAGAAAAAGGAAAGCTCTTAAGGCAGACAGTAATTCAACTTGTAAATTTTGTTGATGAGGATAATGATTTTACTTTAGATAAAATTTCGTTTAATACAGAGGCAAATGAAATGTGGATAACGAGAGGGAAGCCAGGCTTTTTAACAGTTATTGAGTATTGGAAAAAAGAGAAAAAAATGACTTGGAGACTTGAAGTGGTTAATTACTAAAAACCTAATTTGATTTCAATATTTAAAAGCCCTATTTCAGTGTGAAAATGGGGCTTTTTTATATCCCTCCAAAGGTACCTGATACACAATCTATTTCAAAATTGTCTCGTGACAACTTCTTAAAATCTTTTCAGCCCTTTCAGCGGTTCTTCCTTCGGCATAAGTTCGCAATACTGGTTCAGTTCCCGAAGGTCTAATCATCAACCACTCGTCGTCATTAAAGAAATACTTCCAACCATCTAAATCATCCAGTCGTTCTACTATCCATTGATCAAATTGGGTCCAATTGTTCGCTTTGCAAGCGGTAATTATTTCTTGTTTTTTATCTTCAGAAAGTTTTAGATCAATTCTTCGATATGCAAAATCACCCACCAGTTGTTTAACCTCTTCAATAAGCTCGTTTAGCGATTTTTTTGTATCCATAATGGCTTGCAATAAGGTAAGACCTATCCAAATTCCGTCTCTTTCTGGAACATGGCCTTTTATGGCAATACCACCAGATTCTTCGCCACCAACCAAAATATCACCGTCTAGCATCAAACCACAAATGTGTTTAAAGCCAATACGTACCGTGCTCAATTTAAGTTGGTGCATTTTGCAGAACTGAGCAATTTTTACCGTAGAGCTAAACCCGATGGCGACATTGCCTTTCCAGCCTTTGTAATTATGTAAATAATGCAACAATAAAAGCATAATGGTATGCGAGTCAATGTAATTTCCGTTACCATCTAACAGTCCAATTCTATCCGCATCACCGTCATTTACTAAAGCAAAATCAATTCCTCCAGTATTTTTTAAATGTGATACATAAGCATCTAGATTTTTTAGAATTGGTTCTGGATTAATTCCGTAAAAAGTGGGATTCCATTCGCAGCGAAATAGGTCTGCGTCTGGAAATAAATCACGCATAATAAATTGACCAGAACCATACATGGCATCATACGAAATTCGGATACCCGAGTTTTTGATTGCTTCAATGTCAAAAGCTTGGTTTACCTCGTCTAAGTACAGTTGTTTAAGGTCTATATGAGTTGCTGCTTGCATGGTAAGTCCTTCAAAATCATAGTTTATTTTATCCGGTATTAATGCTTCAATTTCTTCAATTTCATTTGGTAATAATGGTCCACCGTAACTTCCTTTTAGTTTATAGCCGTTATAGGTATTGGGGTTATGTGAGGCGGTTAGAATTATGCCCAATCCACAATTAAGTTTTTTAGAGGCTAAACTAATTGCAGGGGTTGTAATTGGAGCATCGTACCAAACAACTTCGATATTGTGTTTAAAAAGTACTTTGGCAATCACTTCCATAAATTGCTTTCCTGCAAATCTGCAATCGAAACCTACAACTACTTTAGGAGCAACTTCTTTGGATTTAATCCACAGGGCTACACCTTCTGTAATTCTAGCTACGTTGTAATTGGTAAAATCCTTAGCAATTATGGCTCTCCAGCCATCAGTTCCAAATTTTATTTTCATAACTAATTGTAGATTTTTCTCTTATTGAGTGCTTGTTGATATCGACGCGCGTTATTTAAATGATCGCGGTAAGTTGTAGCAAAGTTGTGGTAACCCGAAAAATCTTCTTTAGCACAGAAATACAAGAAATTGTGACTTATTGGGTTTAACACAGCATCAATACTTGATATTTCTGGAATTCGAATAGGACCGGGTGGAAGCCCTTTATACATATAGGTATTGTATGGAGAGTCAACTTTCTTGTGTATGTTTAAAACACGATGGATAGAAAAATCGCCAATTCCAAAAATTAGGGTAGGGTCTGCCTGTAATAACATTCCTTTTCTTAACCGGTTTAAATATACCCCAGCCACTCGAGGTTTTTCATCGTTCATTTTTGTTTCTTCTTCTACAATGCTCGCTAGTATTACTACTTCACTTTGTGTTAAGTCTAATTTGGTGGCCTTATTTTTTCTTTCTACTGTCCAAAACGATTTGAATTCTTTAGCCATTCGCGCCACAAATTTCTCGGGACTTGTATTCCAATAAAATTGGTAGGTGTTGGGAACAAATAGCGCTGGAAAAGTGGCTTTACTAAAACCATATTTCTGGTGAACTTTTGGAGCTTGTAAATAACCTAAAAACGACACGGAGTCTGCTTCCAAAACTTTAGAAACTCGTCCCGCTAATTGATGTATAGTTCTAATATTATTAAAAGTAAGTTCAATTGGCTGCTGCTCTCCAGAACGGATGGCATTTACAAACTCTTCTGTATTCCAGCCTGATTTAATAAGATATTTTCCTGGTTTTAGTTTATTTGGTAAATTCTTTTTTTGTGCTACCCATTTTACGTCTTCAATGCTATTAATCCACAAGGAATCAGTCAAGGTATTTAAGAAATCATCGTAACTCCAATCGGATTTAATGAACAGTACTTTATCATTCTCTGAGTTGATTTGAACTCCATATATTTTTTGATAATAAGAATATGCCGAATAAGTTCCTATAGCAGCGAGAACAATAAAGGCTATGAGCAAGATTTTTCTCATAGATTAAAATAATTTTTGGAGCAGTATTTCATCATTAAATTTTCCTGCGGTCCTTATCCAATCTTTTTTAATACCAACTTGCTTAAATCCAAGATTAGAAAATAAGCGCAAGCTTTTTTGATTGCTAGAAAGCACGTTGCAATATACCTGGTGACACTCTAGGATTTGTTGGCAATAATTTAAAATCAACTCTAAAGCTTGTTTACCATAGCCTTTGTCTCGATCAGATAAAGAGGCTATTAAAACGCCAACGCCAATTCTATGGTGAGATGGTTCAAAATCAAACAAATCGATGCAGCCTATTGGCGTTTTTGTGTTGATAGTTTCTATAATAAATCGAATTTGACGCTGTGTATATACATCTTGAACGCTATTAACATACTGTTCAAGCGCAAATCGACTAAACGGTTGAACGGTATCGGATATATTCCAAACTTCTTGATTGTTTTCCCATTCGTACAATAAGTCGATATCGCTTGGCTCAAGCGCTCTAAGTTTTACTGAATCACCCGTAAGCATAGAAAACAAATTTGAAATAATTTATGAATTGGAAGGTATTAAAATTGAATAACTACTAATTTGGCAGAACCAAGATAGAAATATGAGAACTGTATTAAATTCGAAAAGCGAAACCCTATCAGAGAGCGAATTAGTGCTTAACCCTGATGGAAGTGTTTATCATTTACACCTAAAGCCAGAACACATTGCGGATACGGTATTATTGGTTGGAGATCAGGGAAGAGTAGAACAAGTTACACGTCATTTTTCTGACACCGAATTTGTAATACAGAACCGGGAGTTTTGCACAGCTACGGGTACTTATAATGGTAAACGTGTTACAGTATTGTCTACTGGAATTGGAACCGACAATATCGATATAGCTATAAATGAACTTGATGCTGCAGTAAATATCGATTTGGAAACGAGAACGCTTAAAGCCAATCCAAAATCGTTGAATTTTGTTAGGATAGGAACCTGCGGATCGTTGCAGGAAGATGTGCCTGTAGATGCTTTAGCTTTATCAACCTATGGATTAGGTTTTGATGGGTTACTAGATTTTTACAATAACGAAAACACGGCTGAAGAAGCTAAAGTGAAAAATGACTTCGAATCTTTTTACGCTCAAAACGGACACGATATTTCTGTTTATGTAGCAGAAGGAGATACCAGTTTGGTAAAAACGCTAGAGAACGGTATGTACAAAGGAATTACGGCAACGGCTAATGGATTTTTTGGCCCACAGGGCAGAGTATTGCGTTTGCAGGCAAAAATTCCGGAACAAAACGAATTGCTTAATCAGTTTAGATCAGGAAATAATAGAATAATCAACTTTGAAATGGAAACCTCTGGTTTGTATGGTATTGGAGGATTGCTAGGGCATAAGTGTGCAACGGTTTGTGCAGTAATAGCCAATAGATTTACAAAATCATATTCTAAAGATTACAAGGTTACGGTAGATAAATTAGTAGGTACTGTTTTAGACCGATTAACAGTTTAAACTGAATAACTCTGTTTGAGTATTTAATTTCTCGGGAAAGAGGCAGCTAAATTTGTTGCTGATGTCTCCTGCTCAAAATGAAATAAAGGCACTGATTAGTTTGCTCGACGACCCAGATGAATTAGTTTTTGATCAAATCAGATTAAAACTTGAGTCTATGGGAGCGTCAATTATTCCTGTTTTGGAAGATGCTTGGGAGCACGAAGCTTATGGTATTTTGTTCCAGAGTAGGGTAGAGAACATAATTCACAATATTCAATTTGATAGGGTTAAGTCTGAGCTTAAAGATTGGGCTTCAACACCAGACAAAGATTTGTTACAAGGCATGTTGGCCTTGGCAAAATATCAATATCCAGAAATGGACATTGAGGAAATAAATCGTGTAATTGATAAGTTAGAAAAAGACATCTGGTTAGAATTTCACGATGGATTAACTGCTTTGGAAAAACTTAAGGTATTCAATCATATTTTGTTTGATGTCCATGGTTTTGAAGGAAACAAAAAACACTATCATTCTCCAGATAATTCATTTATCAATAGAGTATTAGAGAGCAAAAAGGGTAATCCAATTTCGCTAGCTGTTTTATACCTGATTTTATCAAAAAGATTGGATTTACTGGTTTATGGTGTAAATCTACCAAGGCATTTTATCTTGGCTTGGGGCGATAGAATGGAACTGCCTTCGAATAAGGATGAACAAGACGCAAAAATTCTGTTTTACATCAATCCATTTTCTGGAGGGTCCGTATTCGGAAAAAGTGATATCGAGGCCTTTCTGAGGGAACTTAAACTAAAACCAAACCCAATTTTCTTTTTACCTTGCTCCAGTTACGACATTATGGTGCGCACAATGAACAACCTAATTCACTCTTATGAGCAAGAAGGGCAAGGGCACAAAGCAGAGGAAATTAGAGAACTTCAGCGTATTATTAAGCTGTAGTTGAAACTCTAAAAAAGCAAATAATCTTAGTAAAAGAAGCTGTTGAAGAAATGCAGAACATCTCTTAAGAAGTTCGCAATAGCACTTGATAAAGGATCGTTATAACTTCTTCCAACAACATAGAACAAGAACAACACATATATCCCTAATAATAAGAAGGATTTAATTTTTCCAACCGATTTTCCTAGGTAGAAAATAAAGAAAACAACGATTGTTATGAAGAATAACAATACTCGTAATTCACCACTTAGTTCGTTAATTTCTGGGGTCATAATAATTGGACCGTGCAAAATGGTGAATAAGAACAGCGGAAATCCTAAAGCGAAACAAATATCGAACATGTTAGATCCTAGTGCATTCGATACAGCATCGTCGTAGTTCCCTTTTTGTGCGTCCTTCATACTAATAATAGTGTCAGGAATAGAAGATGCCATTGAAGCAATAATTAGTGCCACAAATAATATTGGGATATCCAAACCTTCGAAGTCACCAATAAGCGGAACGTGGTAAGATTTAGCACCAATCCATTCACAGGCTAGAACTAAAAAATAGCAGCTCACTGCAATGGTAAGTGTACTGGTAATTAAAAGCGGCCAAGCATTTGCAGCCGTCATTTGTTTTTTACCTACAATTAAACCCTCCAAATCTAGCGTTATGCCTTGGTGCAGTTTAGAGCGTTCAATATCTTCGTCATCGTCGTCGTCATCTTCCCCGCCGTTTTTTTGTTCATGGTAGGCATCTGAGTCTAATTTTTCTCCTTTGGTCATTGAAGTCAGCATGTATACAATGTAAATTACATAAATGCCCATTAAAATAGCGCCATGCCACCAGTACAAATTATTACCAGAAATAAGAACAATTAGAATTCCTTCTGTTACAATAAGTGCAACGCCATCTCTTAGTACTACTTTTTTGGAAACGTGTACCACCTTGGTCATACCTGCGTAAATCACGGCTAGAATAGCAATAGCTGGTATAATCATAGCATTGAAAATAGCGGAGCCTGCTGTGGTGCCAATTCCACCGCTAAATCCGTCTACATCGTTTAAAAAGAATAGGAAAAATACAGTGGTGAACAGTTCAGGTATTGAGCTGGCAATTGCGTTAATTGTAGCTCCTTTTACACCATCACTCAGGTTACGGCCTAGATAATCTGATGCAGCTGAAAAGCCATCAACACTTCTCCATATAACAATAGAGCAGAAAGAAACAAGTAATATCGGTATAATTAATCTCATCTATTCATTAGCCTAGTAGCCGCCCTCCTCAGTTTTAAAGATATCTTCAATTATAACTGAGGCTCCTCCATTCATAATCATTATTAAATAATCGTTGGCTTCAATAGTAACTTCCTTTGATGGGTTTTTAATCAAATTTCTGTCATTTCCATTTACTTTCGACAAACCAATCAAAATTACATTTGATTCCTTTTTCAATTTGAAAAAAGCTTCGTTGTAAGTCATACCTGCAAATGGATTTTCTTTTGTTACTCGATATTCCTTAATATCGTAATCATCATCACTTTCAGCAAAGCTTAAAATATCTTCACTATATCTGGCAACGTCTGGTTCAAATATGTAGCTAGCAAGTAATTTGGATGAAATTTCGTTTTTTGAAATAGTGTAAGTGACGCCTGCACTTAAAAAAGTGGTTTTTAGATTAGAGTTGTCTAGCGTAACAATGAACTTTATGTCATTATAAAACTTCTTGATGTTAAGAATGTGAACCAGTTTTTCAGTATCATCTTCAAAATTCACATAAACTACGGCAGATTCTTTAATGTTTACTTTCTCAAGCATTTCCATTTTATTGTAATCTGCCAACAGTATAAATACTTGTTGGTTCGAGTAACTCTCTTTAATGAGGTCAATATCGTCTCTTCTGTTGGTAACAATAGCTGCTTTTTTTCCAACACCAATTAGTTGTTCAAGCACTTCATATCCTATGTTGTTCCAGCCTATGATTACAGCATGATTGGTAAAACTAGTACCCTGGAAACCTAATTTGCGTTCTTCTAAACGTTTTGCCATGTAGTTGGATATCTGCCCAATGAGAAAACCAAAAATACTAAAACTACCGAATATAAATACGGTACTTATTAGCTTCCCACCAGAAGTGTATGGATACATATCACCATAGCCAACTGTAGTAAGGGTTACTATAGAAAACCAAATTGCATCAAAAAAATCTTTGATCGGGCTATCAGGTGCTCCTTGTTCGAAGTAGACTAGAATTAATAGAAGTAAAACATATGCTGTAACGATGAAAGCTAATAAAGTAAGTCTTCGTTGTTTTCTACGTAAATGTCCTAGTTTTCCTGAAGCCATTTTAAGCTTAAGATTTAGAGTGTGCTCAAAAATATCAAAAAACCAATACTAGAAATATTTGTAGCTAAAACGAATTTCTATATTTGCAGGCGCTTTTAAGGAAGTGAATTGTTCTGAAAAACACTGGTTGTTTTGTAAACCAGAATATTAGATATTTATTGAAAGCCTCTGGGCTTTACAACATTCATTTTTTTAAGCCACTGGCTTAGATATATTTTTTTTGAAAACCCAGTTTTACTGAGGTAAGTAGAATATTAAAGCTATTTTTTTAAGCCTGTGGCTTAAAAAAAGGTCGCGTAGCTCAGCTGGATAGAGCATCTGCCTTCTAAGCAGACGGTCATAGGTTCGAATCCTATCGCGATCACTAGTAAATAAAAGGGTTTCAGCGAGATCTGAAACCCTTTATTTTTTACGGTACAAAAAAATTACAAATTCAATCTTGAGAATTTTACAAACTAGGCAAACTGATTTTCTATTTATTTGCATCAATGCCTTCGCTGAAATGGAAAATAGCACAACAACTGGAAATAAGATGGTGGAAAAGCTATTTGTCAAAAAAAAATCTAACTGAATATCTAGATTGGAAGAAGACTTACTGGAAAAACTTTTTAAAACACTGCGATGGTGTTTTTGATATAAACACAATACAACAAGCTCTTGATGCAGGTTGTGGTCCTGCTGGAATTAATATGGTGTTACCTGGTTCTGTAACGGCTATAGACCCGCTTTACAGCAAATACCTGGAGATTGAACATTTTAATCCTTCTGCTTTTCCCAATGTATCCTATGTAAAATCAACTATTGAAGATTATTCCTCTTCTAATCAGTTTGACTTAGTTTGCTGTTTGAACGTAATAAATCACGTTAAGTACATTTCTGAGTCTGTAGAAAATTTGTTTCACCTATCTAAAGATGGAGGTTGGTTGCTTTTTAGTATCGATGCACATAACTATACTTTATTAAAACACTTGTTTCGTTTAATTCCTGGAGATGCTCTACATCCTCATCAACTAGATTTAACTGAATACAGAAGTTTATTATCCTCAGTTGGATTCAACATTCAAAAAGAGGTGATTATTAGAGAGGAGCGAATATTTAATTACTATTTGCTCATCGCACAAAAACCGATTAACCCTTAAAGCCTTTTGTATTGCCGAGAATATATTTTCGCAACATGAAGCGATTGCTTGTAATTTTGTTACTGTTCAGTCCCGTTGTTTTATTTGGTCAAAGTAAGCCTCCGTTGCTTAATTTTCCAGATACACTCAATAAGCCGCGACTTTTTGGAGTTTCTGCCTCTGCTTCTGCAATAACCTTAGGAACCATGATTGCCTTAAACCAGCTATGGTATAAGAATTATCCTAGATCTAAATTCCAAACGTTTAATGACTGGACAGAGTGGGAGGGAATGGATAAAGTTGGTCATGGATTTACATCGTATCAGATAGGTGCATTGGGCTATAATTCTATGCGCTGGACAGGCTTGAATAGAAACAAGTCATTACTTTTTGGTACAACTTGGGGTTTGATTTATCAAACTGGAATTGAAATTCAAGATGGTACTAGTGCGCAATGGGGGTTTTCTTGGGGCGATATGTTCGCCAACGGAATGGGTACCCTGCTTTTTACAGGACAGCAGCTAATTTGGGACGAACAAAGAGTCGTACCTAAGTTTTCTTTTCATACCACAGAGTTTCCTTCTATTCGCTCTGAAATAACAGGTGAAACATTTCAGCAGCAAATTTTTAAGGATTACAATGGCCAGACCTATTGGTTATCTGCCAATTTAGCTTGTTTTCTAAAAAAGAAAGACAGTAAATTCCCTAAGTGGCTGAGCATTTCTGTTGGTTATGGATCAACAGGTATGATTGGAGGTCATGCAAACCCTCGGTTTGATTACGATGGAAATCCTTATCCTGTTTTAGATAGATATTCACAAGTGTACTTTTCGTTGGATGTTGATTTACAACGAATTGAAACCAAATCAGCATTGCTAAAAACAGTAC
>CBFICO010000057.1:0-16033 GCA_965661115.1 Salibacteraceae bacterium | reverse complement strand
AGAAAACAGTCAATAAAACACAAACTCCACTCTGCGGTTTTTCGCCTTTCCTTCTTCAGTGGAGTTAGTGGCAATTGGGCTTGTAGCTCCGAATCCATTTGAGCTTAATCGACTAGCTTCTATTGCGTGATTTATAAGCCAGTTCATTACCCAATTCGAGCGTCGTTTTGATAAATCCAAGTTGTATTCTTCACTACCGTCGTTATCGGTGTGACCTTCAATTTTTACTTGCAATTGCTGGTTGGCCACTAATAAATCTGAAACCTTTATCAATTCTACCAAATCATCGGCATTCGAAACCGCATCTTTATCCGAATCAAAATTCAAGTGCAACTCCAGAACCACCGAATCCCCTCTGGATTTTATTTCTTCATTCTCGAATAAAGTCTTTAAGTCAGTTGCAAGCGTCTGTTCTTCTTTTTTCTCTTCAGCGTGAAAGGAGTTACTTTTTAAAAACACTGCCGAGTCATAAACACCGTCACCGGCATCAGCAATGGCTATCTTTAAATGGTAGGCAACATTCGGAATTACATCCGCTTCAGCCGTAAGCCAATGCGTTAGTCCATCGTACTGAAAATTGTACGCGTATTCATTTACCTCGTGGTTGCCTTCAATGATTTTTCCGCTCTCCAAATTCCATCTTTCGTTTTTAATGAAATACTCCGCGTTTTTGATATGATTGATATTGTCTACGGTTATGGGTTCGTTGGTACCTGGAACTACCGCCAGGTTGGTTATCACCTTCTTTCCTTTTTCGTTTAGAAAGAAACCAAAAACATCATTCAAACCTTTATTGATAAACTCAGGGTATTCCTCAGAGGCAAATACAAATTGAAACTCTATTCGATTGTATCTCGGCACAAAATCAAATTCCAACACGCAGGCATCCATGGTTACGTTGTTTGCTAAACGTACCAACTGCCTGTCGCCCGGTTGATACAAATGTTGCCCCTGACCAGCTGCATTATTTGGCCCCGTAGCATCTTTAGCATAACCAGTACACAGAATTATTCCATTGGTAATATCGATATGCTCCGCCTCTGACCTAAACTTACCTATGGAAAAAGGAGCTCCTCTATAGCGAATATTGATAATCTTAAGCCCTGAATTTGGTCCAATTAAGTCTTTCCAAACCAATGAAGTTGGCGGAATACCAGTAGTAACTTCCAACTGAGCAGAAACCAACTGAGTTATAAAAAGGCATAAAAAAAGGGGTACAATTCGCACCCCTCAAATATAGATTAGACAGTTTGGATTATCCCAATATCTGCTCCGCGTGTTCTTTAGTTTTTACCTTGGTAATAACTTCGTCAATTATTCCTTCTTCGTTAATCACAAAAGTGGTACGGTGAATGCCATCGTATTCTTTGCCCATAAATTTCTTGGGGCCCCAAACACCATAGGCGTTTAAAACCGTATGATCTTCATCAGCCAACAGCGAAAAAGGTAGCTCGTACTTTTCAATAAACTTTTGGTGTCTTTTTACCGAATCAGCGCTTACACCAAGCACCTCATAACCTTGTTTAAGCAACACATTGTAATTGTCTCTAAGGTTGCAAGATTGTGTGGTACAACCCGGTGTCATATCTTTTGGGTAGAAGTATAAAACCAGCTTTTTTCCTTTATAGTCACTTAAAGAAATGGTTTCTTCTTTTTCGTTTAATCCTGAAAAATCTGGGGCTTTATCCCCTGCTTTGAGTGTTGTCATTGTATTGTGTTTTTTATAAAGACAAAGATTAAATGGAGTAGTTCAAAACTACAAGTCACTTCTGATAATCTGTGTTATCTGCAGGTAATCCCACTACTTTGTTTTCTTCCAAGTTTTAAATAATTCTTTTTGTTTGGGTCTGTAAGGTGGTTTTCGAGTCAAGGGCTCACATTCTTTTAAGGTGTCTTTACAATCTTTTGGCAATCGCTGATATAGTTCCGTGCCTTTAGTTTTCCAAGCAATCATTTCATCCGACACATCTTTCACCACCTTGGCAGGATTACCCACCACTACTTTTCTGTTTGGAATTTTAGTCTCATCCGGCACAAAACACAATGCCCCTACAATACACTCATCGCCAATTTCGCAATTATCCATTACCACGGCATTCATTCCCACTAAGGTATTTTTACCAATAATTCCACCGTGTATAATTGCACCGTGACCAATATGTGCACCTGCTTTCAGTATAGTTGTAGTACCTGGAAACATATGAATCACACAATTCTCTTGCACGTTGCAACCTTCTTCAATAATTATCTCGCCCCAATCGCCTCTTATAGCAGCACCTGGACCTACATACACATCCTTGCCAATGATTACGTTTCCCGTAACATTTGCTTGAGGATGTACAAAAGAACTGGGGTGTATTACCGGTTTATAGCCGTCGAATTCGTAAATCATAAATTAAACCCTCTCAATAATTACTGCATATCCCTGTCCAACTCCAATGCACATAGTACATAAAGCATATTTCTTGTTCTGCTTTTGCAGTTCAATGGCTGCATTCTGAATAATTCTAGTTCCACTCACACCAAGGGGATGACCCAATGCAATTGCACCTCCATTAGGGTTTATGCGTGGATCGTTATCGGCTAAATTTAAATTTCTTGTACAGGCCAATGCTTGTGCGGCAAAAGCTTCATTCAATTCAATGATATCCATATCATCCATAGATAGTCCAGCTTTTCGCAATGCCTCGTTTGAAGCCCCTACTGGTCCAATGCCCATAATTCGAGGTTCAACACCCACTACTGCAGAGCTCACCACTCTAGCCATAGGCGTTAAGTTTTGTTGCTTGCATCCTTCTTCAGTTGCTAAAAGCATAGCCGCTGCGCCATCGTTTAAACCTGACGCATTTCCAGCGGTAACCGTTCCATCTTTCTTGAACGCAGGACGGAGTTTTGCTAAAATTTCGGCGCTACTTTTTGGTTTTACAAATTCATCCTCTGAAAAAATGATGGGGTCTTTTTTACGCTGTGGAATTTCAACTGAAACAATCTCGTCAGCTAATCTGCCAGCATTTTGCGCAGCAGTAGCTTTTTGTTGCGACCACAAAGCAAATGCATCTTGATCTTCTCTAGAAATATTGTACATCTCTGCAAGGTTCTCCGCTGTATTGCCCATACCGTCAACCCCATAGAGCTCTTTCATTTTTGGATTGATAAAACGCCATCCAAAAGAGGAATCGTGCATTTCAGCGTCACGACCAAAGGGCTTTGAAACTTTAGAAATAACCCATGGTCCGCGTGTCATGTTTTCTACGCCGCCAGCTACGGCAATGTCACCATCTCCGCCTTTTACAATCCGGGAAGCATGCACTACTGCCGACATTCCCGATGCACATAATCTGTTAACGGTTTCTGCTGGAACAGACCAAGGTAAGCCTGCCAATAAAGAAGACATTCTAGCCACGTTTCTATTATCTTCTCCTGCCTGATTTGCGCAACCTATAACCACATCGGCAATGGACGCAGGGTCTAGAGTTGGGTTTCTTCTCAAAAGTTCAGCTAATGGAATCGCCCCCAAATCATCGGTTCTGATGGTAGATAATGTACCTCCAAAATTTCCGATTGGAGTTCTAATGGCGTCAACTATAAATGCGTCTTTCATATCAATAATTTTAGAGAGCTAAACCTCCCAATTTCTTTTAGTTCTATAAACTGTGCCTTTTAAAGAGGCAATTTTTTCTTCGTTCTGATTTTTTACCTCTACCTCGTAAACTGCAATGCTATTCGATTTTGAAACTTCTTTTGAACTAGCCGTTAACACGTCGCCTTCTTTTGCAGGTGCGTGATAGTGCACACTATTTTCGATAGATAAACACTGCGTTCCATGAGAATTAGCCGCAAACGCTAATGCACTATCTGCCAGAGAAAAGGTAATGCCTCCGTGCAAAATATGAAAGCCATTGAGCATTTCTGAGCGCACTACCATTTGAACCACAGATGCGCCTTTCGCATCATTTAATCGCTTAATGCCTAACCAATTTGAGAAGGCATCGTTTTGCATCATTAGGTCTGTTACCTTTTTGGGTAATTCTTCGTTCATAAATATAGTAGGAAGCTCAAAATTAGACTTTTGTTAGCACTAAGTTTGCTTAAGCTTGGGTAGATTAATGATAAAAAAGCTTAGTTACATATTGGTGATTTTTCACTGCCTTGCTTTTGAAGGGATAGCTCAGCATATCTCTTCGGTATCGGATAGATATATGCCTACCAATAATGTACTGATTAACCCTGCAAGTATTGCCGATCCGAGGCCGTACATTGATTTTCGGCTTTTTGGACTTTCGGTGCAAGCAGAAAACAATCTTTACTTCGCCCCAAATGCCTCACTAACTGGAGATTTTAGAGCAACAGTTGAGGATGGTAAAAAATACAATGCTGCTGTTAATGCTGATATTTATGCTCCTGCGTTTGTAATGACCAAAGGCAACTATTCGTTTGGGTTCAATATTAGGCAACGAAATATGGTTTACGCTAAAAATATCCCTTCAGATATTGCTGGATTCATCAGAAATGGATTGAATTACCCAGAGCAACATGGACCAATTTATACCGGTTCTAATTATCATTTAAAATACATGAGTTGGGCAGAATTAGGGTTAAACTACGCCCAGTTAATCTACAAAAAAGGCGATATAATGATGTCGGGAGGTGGAAGCCTCAAAATCTTAAACGGACTTGGACACATTAACTTACTTTCTGAAGATTTTAGGTACAGCGTTGATTCTAACCACGTGTATGTAGGAAGCGCAAATTCAAGAATATCGTTGAGTTTACCGGGACCAACTCTAGGTTTTGGATTAGGTGTAGATTTGGGCATAGAATTCAAAAAAATGCTATCTGATGACAATAGTTACCATATCCCACACAGTGTTTCTAGGAAGTGTGCCATCAAAGAATACAAGTATAAAATTGGTTTATCTATTATTGACCTAGGCTTTTTAAATCACAAAAAAAATAGTACGCTTTGGACCTTTGAAGGAGATTCGCTTTTTTGGAATAACTACGAATCGAGTAACATTAGCGGGATTACAAGAATGAACACTGTTTTGAGAAATTCGGCTTCTAATGCAGGTTCGACGGTTAGCTCAAAAGAAAAATTTGTGGCTTTTATGCCCTTATCCATCAATGCCCAATTTGATTATAACCTAGACTATAATTTTTATTTCTACAGTGCTCTTGAATTAGGAATTCATCAACGTTTAATGTTGGGTACTGAACGGGTAACCCGACTAAGTTTGGTACCGAGATACGAAAGAGAGAGGATTACGGCTGCTCTACCAGTTACTTTTTCTAGGCATCAATCTCCAGGATTGGGATTTTATTTGCGTGCATATTTCTTGAGTGTTGGTACAAATAATTTTGTTCCTTTACTCAGGAAAACAGACATGTATGGGGCAGATGTTTATGTGAGTTTAAACTGGCAAATTTTACATTCGAATGATTGTGAAACTTACTTCAAAAAAAGAAAGAATTACTGTCCAAAGCCCGAACGGCGTCTGTTTAAGAAAAAGAAGAAAAAACCTAGAGAATTAAATTTAGAATGGAAGTAAACTATTTTTCAAAGGACTACCTAGAGTTCTTTAAAGAACTGGCTGCAAACAATAACAAAGCGTGGTTTGATAAAAACCGAAAACGATACGAGAAAAATGTAAAAAATCCTTTCAAGAACTTTGTACAACGTTTGATTAAGGAAATCGAAGTATTTGACACAGAACAGCAGGGTATAGAACCAAAGGATTGTATTTTTAGAATAAACCGAGATATTCGATTCAGCAAGGACAAAACACCTTACAAACTCAACAATTCGGCAATAGTTACTCCTGGCGGTAAAAAAGCAAAGGATATTCCGGGTGCATACGTAGAAATGGGTCCAGAAAAAGTGCGACTATATGGTGGTGTTTATTTTATGGACAAACAAAACTTGGAGGACTTTAGGTATTTTATAGCCGCTAACCAGGAGGAGTTTGAAGGACTGATAACTGATAAGAACTTTGTAAAAACCTATGGTGAAATTCGCGGTGAAATAGCAAAACGCTTATCTAAAGATTTAAAAGAAGCGGCAGAGAAACAACCACTTATTTATAACAAGCAGTGGTACTTTTTTACAGAATATGAGCCGGAAATTATTTTGCAAGAGGATTTCATTTCTACGCTCGTTACGGATATCAAAAAAGGATTTCCACTCACCCAGTTTATCAGAAAAGGGATTCATTATTGTTGATTGACCTCGTCAACTCTAATAAACCGTCATTCCCGCGCAGGCCCTTCCGTCCGGCAGGCGGGCGGGAATCTAATTCTCAATATTTTACTTGTTTAGGTTGTTTTTTAAAAACCTCTATTGAAAGAATTTTTATCACATTCCTCCTACTCTTTCTGGTTTTTTCATTTAATTCAACATCCCAAGAAGTTTTCTGGCATCCAAAATATGCAGTGGCTACCACGTACAGTATCCCTTTTGATACGGTAAAAAACTACAAAGGCAAAAGGCAAGTGCTTAAAATGGATGTGTATCAACCTGTTGATTCGTCTAATGCTTTGCATCCAACCATAGTAATGTGTTTTGGGGGTGGCTTTTATTGGGGCGACAAAAACAATTACTCTATGGAAACCATTTGCAATCGAATGGCGCAAATGGGCTACGTGGCTATTTCCATAGACTATCGAACGCGTTGGAAAACCAACCAATCCGAAATCGACAAAGGCGGTAAAACCCTCTATCGTGCAGTTCAAGATTTGAGCAGTGCGCTACATTTTTTAGAGTTGAATGTAATCCAAGAAAACTCTTTCAGAATTGACACCAGCAAATTATTTATAGGCGGAAATTCTTCTGGAGCGCTAACTGCTATCAATTATCATTTTAACGAACCTAACGAAAAGGACATTTTTACCCCATTTAAGTCGGAATTGGGCGAATGGCAAAAAAGCTCTCTGAACCCAAAGGCAATTATCAATTTATGTGGTGCCTTATCCGATACCAATTTGATAAATAAGGCTACTCCAATTCTGTCATTGCATGGAGATCAAGATAATATTGTGCCTTACAAAAGTGCCCGAGTAGATTTTAAGGTTCCGTTGGTAACCTCCTTTCCCAAGGTTGATTTACAAGGGAGTTATTGGATACAGCAGCGCAGTAATAACATTAGTGCAAAAAGCTATTTACACACCTACAAAAACCAACGCCACTCCCCATTTGATAAACTATTAGAGCCACAACTTTACCAACCCAACATGGATGTGGCATTAAACCTCATCTCAAACTTCTTGCACCAACAAGTAAACCCTACCAGGAACTTTGAACCTTACCAAGAAATGGAACGTACCCATTTAAACGAATGTGGAATTGAAATTTTGGATAACGAATGGCGCTTTTACCCAGTAGATAAGTACATAAAAAAAGTGGCCATTAAAATTGAAGACAAAAACGGCAAAAAACTAAAACGTAAGGTGATTAAGAAAAAACTAAAAGCTTTTGTATATCAACCTAAACTGGAACCTGGAAAGTATTTATTGAAGGTTGGGTTTGGAACTTATCAGACTAGTAAGTGGGTGGTGGTAAGATAATCCAGATCTAATTAGTAATAATCATTTCCGAAACTTTGCATTTTAAGTTTCCGTCATGCTGAACTTTATTTAGCATCTGAACACTTTATTTTCATCTGGAATATAAAATCTGTCAAGTATTACCGTAAATTTCAAAAAGTGCTATGCTTTAGACTAACTTGTTAGAATTATCTTCTCTAAAAGTTGGTCTAACTGCTCTAGTGAAAAATAATCATCTTTTCCTTCTTACATGATTTTTAGTTCGTTCTCCAAAAAACGTTTGTTTCGCAAAAACAACTCTGATTTTGAAAAAACATCAGACGTGTGAGTAGACTGTTTTTCTAATTGTTTCATGTTCAATAAATTGTTTAAGCCTCACCTAACGCTTCACCAACTACCGTCATACAAGCAAACATTTTTGCAATCTTTTCTTCGGGTAAGTGCAAGTATTGTTCAGAGAAAAACTCATCGGCTAAGTAGTTTACCAAAGCTGGCTGAGAAGATGCTGCAATGATATTTTGCATGTCTTCGTCATCATTGTCCTCAGCAAAAGACACAATCTCTTCAAATAAATTGGTCATTCGGTTATCTAAGGCGGTTAGTTCAGCTTCGGTAACCGTTTGGAGCGTATCGTTTTTAGAAAGCTCAACCGCATGCCAAATAATGGTGGTGAGGTAAAATAAATCTTCTGCCGCTTCTTCATCTTCTAGTCCTTCGCCCAATCCAACTGCAAAGCCCATAACATGTGGTTGCTGACCCGACATGCGTTCAAATAAGTTATTCAACTCTTGATCGGTCATGTTTTCTAAATGTTCTAGGGCTAAGTCAATGGCGCTATCGGCAACAAAATTCTCTCTTACGGGCATCACAATACTTTTTAAAACTGGTACAAGTTAGAAAAAAGTTTTTTACGAAACCAACACCTGAATAATAATTGTTGGTTAATTAAGGGATTTACCCATAAAAGCGCTCGCCTTTTGCAGCCATGCGTTTTAGAAGTACACAAGGACGGTATCTATCTTCGGCGTATTCTTCGTAAAGATCTTCAAGTACATTTAGAACTTGTGAGATTTTTAGCTCGTCTGCCCATGCCAACAAACCCTTAGGGTAATTTACTCCTTTGGTCATGGCAGTATCCAAATCTTCTTTGGAGGCAATGTTTAAATGCAAGGCGTCAGCAGCCTCGTTGATTAGCATTACCACCACTCGCTCTACTATTTTTTTACCCAAAACTTCATCGTTATTTGGTGCTGGTTGAACCGCCCCTTCTGCATAATCGTAAAAACCTCTACCCGATTTTCGTCCATAAAAGCCAGCCTCCACCAATCTCTTTTGAGAGATAGAAGGTTTGAACCTTGGATCGTAATAGAACTCTTTAAACACCGATTCGGTTACGACATAGTTCACATCATGTCCAATAAAATCAGTTAGTTCAAATGGCCCCATTCTAAAACCACCAATGGTTTTTAGCGCCCAATCGATAGTTGCTATGTCAGCAATACCCTCCTCGTACATACGAATGGCTTCACCGTAAAATGGTCGTGCTACGCGATTCACGATAAAACCAGGTGTGTCTTTAGCAATTGCTGGCGCTTTGCCCCAATCCAACATCAATTGCTTCATCTCCTCTGCAAGACCTTCTTTTGTAGATATTGCTGGAATAACTTCTACCAAAGGCATTAAAGGCGCTGGGTTAAAGAAGTGTAATCCAATTACTCGTTCAGAATAATCGCAAGCGGCAGCAATAGATGTTACTGATAAAGAAGAAGTGTTTGTAGCTAGAATACAAGCAGGACTTACTAAGTTCTCTAACTTTTTGAAAACTTGCTTTTTTACATCCAAGTTTTCGATTATGGCCTCTACCACTAACTCGCTATCCTCAATGCGCTCAAGACTGTGCGTTAGTTCAATTCGCGATAAAATGTCATCGGCTTCAGCTCTGGTTTTTTTGCCCTTTTCCACCAAACGATCAAAAATCTTAGCAAGCTTACTTCCAGCTAGTTCCAGTGCGTCTGGATTATTATCGTAGAGGGTAACAGTACAACCCGATTGAGCCGCTACTTGTGCTATTCCCGAACCCATTGCTCCTGAACCAATTACACTTACTCTTTTCATTTTTTCGTTTTTGTTTATTGCTGAAATAATAAACCACCAAATTAGCTCAAATTGCCTTTTTAAGTGGTATGTGGGCGAGACTAATTTCACTAAAATTGACTTCTTACGGAGCCTATACTCACTGACCCTAATTTCTATCTTTGGCTGCCTTATGACAGAAAAAACTACAAATCGATTCCTACTTTTCAGTGTAGTTCTAGTTGCAATAAACCTATTAGGTTTTAATCACTTGCTGGAATTGATGGCGGAAGAACCCAGACGATCCATTATTGCAATTGAAATGCTAAAAAGTGGCGATTGGGCTATTCCGCATATTTACGGCGAAATCTATTACAACAAACCGCCGCTTTACAACTGGCTAATTGCTGGTTCAATGGCCATTTTTGGTACCGGCGAGTGGGCAGCTCGACTACCCGGGGTTTTATCGCTTATGGCAACCGGTTGGTTGTTATACTATGTTGTTAAACATTATTTTAATCGATCAAAGGCCATTCTCACAGGATTGGCATACGTTACCTCTGTCGATCTGCTTTTCTACGGTTCTACCAACACAGCAGAACTAGACATATTTTATGGATTGGTTACAGCCTTGCAAGTACTGGCAATATTCAAATATCGCCAGACGGAAGAATATCTTAAACTCTTTTTATGGTCCTACTTTTTTGCGGCAATAGGTGTACTTACTAAGGGAATCCCGACCGTTGCTTTTCAAGGATTGACATTATTGGTTTACTTGATTGCCACTAAACGTTGGAAACAGTTTTTCTCTATTCAACACATTTTAGGTATAGGTCTATTCACGCTTATTGTTGGTGGTTACTTGTATTACTTTTCATTGCATGAAGACGTTATTAAGTTTTTAAGTCAACAGTTTCAAGAAGCTTCTCAGCGTTCGGCAAATGAGGCTAAAGACGTAAACATTCTTCTGAATATGGTTGTGTTTATTGGAATGCTCATGCAAAAACTATTACCATGGTCGTTGTTTGCATTTTTGTTTTTCCTACCCTCTGTCAGAAAACTGGTGAAGCAAGAAAAACTCTTACAGTTCGCGCTAATTTTTATTTCAGCTAACATTATTATTTACTGGACTGCTTCTGACATTAGAACCCGCTATTTGTATCCGTTTTTTCCTTTCTTGATATTGGTTTTGATACCAATTTTGGGTAAAGTTGACCTCAACAAAAAATGGGTAAACCAATTTTTCTGGTTCTTTACAGGTCTCCTATTTGTAATACCTGTTGGATTAGTAGCCTTGCCGTTTATTCTAGAAATTAACTCCGTTCAAAATATAATCATCTCAATAATTTGTGCTGGAGGAATGATTTGGTTTGGGTTATATGCCATAAAAAATAGGAATGTAAATTCTATTGTTTGGAGTATGATTTTGACTTTACTGTTTGGTAGGTTATTCTTTAGTCTCTCTGTGATGTCTGAGTTAAACAATTTGAATGAACGATCACATTACAAAACTACCATTGCCACCATGATTGAAAAATCTGAAGGCAAGCCAATTGTTTTAACCGGTCCTAAAACTAAAAACTATCCAAAAATTAGCTTAGCTGGAACCGTTTATTACAGTGATACCATAAGCTATCCTACCGAGGTTACCTTTAAGGTTCCCTACTATTACACACATTACACAGGTGAGATTATGAAACACCTAACAGCACCAAATTCTTCTACTGTGAATTATTTAACCTATGATTATTTACTTCCCCGTTACAAGGGAAAGAAGAAAGAATTGTATCGTTTTTTCAATCAGTACAACAAGAAAACGCTGGTTCTATTTTCAATAGAAAAAGAGGGGAATTAATCATAGCCTTTACGAAGACCTTTCTTTTCGAACACCCACCTTTTAGTGAAGTAATTAAAGAAGAATTTAAAGCCGGTAACTATCAATTTTGGTAAAATAATGTAGGTTGCCAGCAGCTCAACTCTAACTAGGTTGTCAATTAAAATCCCACCCAGAAATAATGCAATTAGTGAAAACGAAACCGACAATGCAAAAGCGGCATATTGGTTTCGTTGCAAGTGAAAAACAAAACGTTTTTGAAGTGCAAAATTTATGAGCATTCCAATAAAACCAGAAATCAATTCCGATTGAAATACAGGCAAGAATTTCGTCAAAACAAAGGTGAATAGGCAAATATCAACTGCGGTAGCAACCACCGAAGAAGCGCCAAACTTTGTAATGGATTTTAAAAATCCTTTGGTAAAAAACTGCTGCACAAAAAAGGGTTACTTGCCTTTGTAATTAGGCTTTCTTTTTTCTAAAAATGCATTTACTCCTTCGTTATAGTCGTAGGACTGTCCTGCCATGGTTTGCAGTTCTCCTTCTAAAGCTAACTGAGTATTTAAATCGTTTGTAAAAGAAGCATTTAACGCACGCTTAGTTAACCCTAATCCAAAGGTTGCCATTTTAGATAAGCGAGTAGCTGTTTTGGTTGCCGTTTCCATTAGTTGCTCCGCCTCTACTACTTGGTAAATCATGCCCATTCGTTCGGCTTCTTCAGCAGATATTTTATCACCCAGCATCATAAGAGCGGTTGCTTTTTGCCAACCTACCAAACGAGGTAATGTATAGGTACCGCCGCTATCCGGAATTAATCCAATAGCCGAAAACGCCTGGATAAATGAGCTTTTGTCAGAAGCAAAAACAATATCGCAAGCTAAAGTAATGTTTGCACCCGCACCAGCGGCCACACCATTAACAGCGCATACCACAGGCTTTTCAATTGCACGTAGTTTTTGGATTACCGGATTATAATGTTCTTCCACAATTTTGGTCAACCCCGGACCATCTTCTGAGATTGCCTCTGCTAAATCCTGACCTGCACAAAACGCTCTACCCTCGCCAGTTAATAAAATGGCTCTAATATTTTCGTCAACAGCACATTCGTCTAACCTAGCTTGCAGTTCTAACGCCATCTCGCGCACAAAGCTGTTTAGCTTATCTGCTCTTTTTAAAGTAATTACAGCAAGGTTTTCGATGATTTCAAATCCTATGAAGCTCATATTTAATTCAATTGAATTTCGGATAAAATTATACAGGGATATTGAATTATAAGTGAATTAGACATTTTAATTTCAACCAAACATATTAATCAGTTTCAACAGAAACTGAAACATTCCGATAACTATCGGAACAGAATGACGGTTAGGGTTTAGTATAGGAGATTATATACACTTAAAGTAATCGAATGTCTCACCGCAATCACCACAAGTGTACACAGCCTTACAAGCGGTTGAGCCAAATTGACTCAATAACTTGGTGTTAATCGAATTACATTGCGGACAAGGAACTTCTTTCGGCCCAGAAGCAAATAACACCCCTTTGTCATTAGTTCCTTTTTGTGGTGGTGCAATTCCGTATTTGCGCAGCTTTTCTCTTGCTCCGTCGGTCATCCAGTCGGTAGTCCAGGCAGGAGAAAAAACCATTTTTATGGACACATTTGGATAGCCTTTTTCTTGAAGTGTTTGGATTATATCGTCCTCAAACTGTTTCATTGCCGGGCAACCCGAATAAGTTGGTGTAATCGTAATTAAAGTCTTGTCTTCAGTGGATTCTACCTTGCGCACAACACCCAACTCAACAACAGATATTACAGGAATTTCAGGATCGGGAATAGTTTCCAGAATTCGCCAAATCTCTTGCTCTTTTTTAGTGTTTTCTGACATCTTTAAATTGTATCACGTACCACGTATGTCGCCTTAACGCTCAGACACAATACATTGAGCGTTGTGCGTAATACGTCAAACAATAAAACTAAGACCAAGTAGACTCAGAGTAAGCTCTTGGAATAGACTGAAATTCTGCTAAAATGTGACCCAAATATTCACTGTGCATTCCTTTTCTTCCTCCAGTTGCTTTCCAACCTTCTTCTGGATCAGATAAAGTAGCTCTTTCTAACACTTCCTTTACCGTTGCCTCAAACGCTCCTTTAAACGAATCATAATCTGGGATTAAACCAGCAGCGATAAGTGTTTCTTCTACATCGCCTTTTTCAAAAAGCTCATGACGGTAACTCCAAATCTCGTTCAGTGCGTCTTGCACTCTCCATTTAGATTCTTCTGTTCCGTCTCCTAAACGAACAATCCACTCACAAGCATGACGCATGTGGTAAGTAGTCTCTTTTAAAGATTTTGCAGCAAAAGCAGCCAACTCTTCATTGCTGCTATTCTTCAACTCATTAAACAAGTGGTAATAGAAAACAGAAAAAACCATTTGTCTGGCCATGGTATTTCCAAAATGGCCATTTGGTTGTTCTACCAACAATACATTCTGGAACTCCGCTTCTCTTCTCTTGTAAGCAAAATCGTCTTCTTTTCTTCCTTTGCCTTCTAGTTCACCTGCAGTGGTGTACATCATTCTGGTTTGACCAAATAAATCTAGTGAGATATTGGTCATTGCGATATCTTCTTCCAAAAAAGGACCCTTTGAGCACAATTCACTCAAACGGTGTCCTAATATCATGGCATCGTCACCAAGTCTAAGACAATATTTTACTAATGCTTCATTTAATTCCATGATGCGCTATTAAATGTGTTTTGCCCCTTCAGGCATAGTATAATAAGTTGCTGCACGATAAATTTTATCTTCAGCTGGATCGAAAAACGCATCAGAGTCATCTGGATTAGAAGCTACGATTTCATCGGTAGGTACTACCCAAATCGAAGTTCCTTCCATTCGTCTTGTATATAAATCTCTTGCGTTTTGTAAAGCCATCTCGCTATCCGCTGCGTGTACGTTTCCAGCATGTTTGAATGGCAATCCTGTTTTACTTTGTATAAATACTTCCCATTGAGGAAATTGATTATCAGCACTCATAATTGTAGTTTTTTGTAGCCTTAAGCTACTTTCTTTTTATTTCGTTGTTTTAGAGCATATGCATTTGCGGCTTCGCGCACCCAAGCACCTTCTTCGTGCGCTTTTCTGTGGTGATTAAGCCGTTGCTTATTACAAGGTCCACGTCCGTGAATCACTTCTTTTAGTTCAGACCAATCTATTTCTCCAAAATCGTAATGCCCAGTTTCTTCGTTCCATTTTAAGTCTGGATCTGGCACTGTTAAGCCTATCACTTCAGCCTGTTGAATGGTTTTATCGATAAACTTCTGACGCAACGCATCGTTTGTTTCGCGTTTAATTTTCCACTTGGTGGCATTACCCGTGTTTGGAGAATCTGCATCGTGAGGACCAAACATCATTAACGATGGCCACCAGAATCTGTTTAATGCATCTTGCGCCATTTGTTTTTGCTCAGGCGAACCTAAGGCCATATCAGAAATGATTTCGTACCCTTGTCTTTGGTGGAAACTTTCTTCTTTACAAATTCTGATCATACCGCGACTATACGGTCCGTATGATGTTCTTTGCAATGAAACCTGATTTACAATAGCAGCGCCGTCAACCAACCAGCCCACAGCACCCATATCTGCCCAAGTTAATGTTGGGTAGTTAAAGATACTGGAGTATTTAGCCTTCTCGGTATGCAATTGCTCCAGCAATTCGTCACGAGAAATACCTAAGGTTTCAGCAGCCGAATACAAATACAATCCGTGTCCAGCCTCATCTTGGATTTTAGCAAGCAAAACTACCTTCGATCTTAATGAAGGTGCGCGCGTAATCCAGTTTCCTTCTGGTTGCATACCCACTACTTCTGAATGTGCATGCTGCGAAATTTGTCTAATTAAATGTTTTCTGTAGTCGGCTGGCATCCAATCTTTTGGTTCTATTTTTTCCTCTCTGTCAATCTTTGCTTGAAAGGCTTCTAGTCTTTTTACATCTTCCATGAACTTCCAGTTTTTTCCGGTTACAATTTTAAAGAATTAATAAACTCCATTTACTAGAGAATAGCAGCCAGAAACCTGATATTAATCAGTCCAGCCTTGTACTATATAACCATTGATAGAATCAATTGTTTTACAGTTTAACAATACTATTTTTGCAAACCTTAAAATTAGCATAAACATTACACATGTTCTACAATATCAAAGTTCAAAAAATAACCAAAGAAACAGCTGATACGGTAACATTGACCTTAGATGTACCTGCTCATTTAACAGAGCATTTTGAATACAAGCAAGGACAATATTTAACCTTTAAACAAAGTATTAACGCAGAGGAATTAAGACGTTCATACTCACTTTGTAGCAGTCCAGTAACGGATGATGCTCTGCAAGTAGCCGTAAAACAAGTAGAAGGTGGAAAATTTTCTACTTGGGTAAATAATGATTTAAAAGAAGGTGACGTTTTAGAAACTATGGCGCCAACCGGAAACTTTTACACTGAGATAAGTTCAGGACAAAAGAAAAAATACGTTTTGTTTGGCGCCGGAAGCGGCATTACTCCTCTACTTTCTATCATCAAAACGGTATTGGC
>CBFICO010000056.1:0-16114 GCA_965661115.1 Salibacteraceae bacterium | reverse complement strand
TATTCAAACTATAAACAAAACCTTTTAGAATTCTTTACACCCCCTAATTTTCTCCCTTGAGATTTATTCTAATTTTGACCGCCAAATTCGGCTTAAATGCTTGTTCTACTTAGAAAAGAGATAAACGACTTCCTTAACTCCCTGATAGGCTACATGGTTATCATTATCTTTTTGCTAGTGGTAGGATTGTTTCTTTGGGTTTTTCCGGGTCAATACAACATTTTAGACGCTGGCTATGCCAATATTGACGCGCTTTTTGTGCTTGCTCCATGGGTGTTTATGTTTTTAGCCCCAGCAATCACCATGCGCATGTTCTCTGAAGAAACTCGCAACGGAACCATAGAGCTTTTACTTACCAAACCTTTATCTGAGTGGAACATAGTATGGAGTAAATACCTGGCAGGGATTTTATTGGTGATGGTAGCCTTGATACCAACGTTAATCTACTACTACACGGTTAGCGTTATAGGGGTTCCTAAATTTAATGTGGATACAGGTGCTATGTGGGGCTCATACATAGGACTATTCTTTTTGGCTTCTGGGTTTGTATCGATAGGAATTTTTGCGTCAAGCATCAGCAACAATCAAATTGTGAGCTTTGTACTGGCGGTATTCTTATGCTTTTTTGTTTACGTTGGATTTGAATCTATCAGTAGCCTCGAGTTATTTGGAATTGCCGATCACATCATACTCAAATTAGGGGTAAACGAACATTACATTTCGCTGAGCCGAGGTGTGATTGACAGCCGAGACGTAATTTACTTCTTGAGTTTAATCGCCTTGTTTTTAATGCTCACCAAACTTAAGCTCGATAGCAGAAAGTGGTAATATGCGCAGACGTTCAAACGACATAGTATCACTGGTTTTAGGCATTGCTGTAATTGTGCTTTTAAATGTTGCAGGTAGCTTTTACTTTGAGCGATTAGACCTCACGTTTGACAAACGTTACTCCTTATCTGAAGTATCGGAAAATCAAGCAAAATCATTAGAAGACATTGTTTTTGTGCGCATCTATTTAGAAGGTGATTTACCCGCTGACTATAAACGATTGCGAGATGCTACTCAAGAATTACTCGACGAGTTTAGAGCTTATGCTGGAGAAAACTTGCAGTATGAGTTTATTGACCCAAGTGCCGATTTAAACGAAAAAGAACGTCAAAAAACCTATCAGAAATTGGTAAAAGAAGGGTTAAAGCCAACCACCCTCAGAAAACAATCGGTAGAAGAAGCATCAGAGAAAATAATTTTTGCGGGTGCGGTGGTAACCTATCGAGACCAATCACTTCCATGGCAAATTTTAAAATCGCAAATTGGCGTGCAAGAGGCGGTGATGATCAACAACTCTATTCAGCAATTGGAATATGAGTTTACACGCATGCTTAAAAGCGTTACCACGGTTACCAAAAAACAAATTGCCTTTATTCACGGGCATGGCGAACACAGCGAATTAGAGGTTGCCGATTTCGAAAAATCCTTAAGCGAATTTTACGGTGTAGGTCACGTTACCATTGACGGTCAGTTAAATGCTTTAAGAGAATACGACGCTATAATAATAGCAGGGCCAGATTCAGCCATAAACGACAAAGACAAATTTATTATTGACCAGTTTATCATGAAAGGTGGTGCGGCAATTTGGATTTACGAACCGGTTATTGCCACCATGGACAGTCTTAAAAACAGTACTACTGCTCTATCTATTCCTAGAGATTTAAACTTAGACGATATCCTGTTTAAGTACGGCGTTCGAGTAAACCGCGACCTTATTATGGACTTACAATCAATGTCGATTCCTATTGTAACTGGAAACATTGGAAATGCTCCAAGACAAGAATTCTTTCCTTGGCCCTACTTCCCGATGGTGGTAACAAAAGCTAAAAACCCAATCGTAAAAAACTTGGATGCCATAGCCGTAAAATTTGCTTCGAGCATCGATTACGTTGGAAAACAAGACAGTCTAAAAAAGACCACCTTACTGGCATCTTCTAACTACTCAAAATTGGTGAGTACTCCAGCTAGGGTCAGTTTTAATGTACTAAGAACCAAACCCGATAAAAGGCAATACAACAATGGTCCCCAAAAAATTGGAGTGTTGGTTGAAGGGAAATTCAAGTCGAATTTTGTAAACCGAATTCCAAAGCGAATTATAAACGACCCCAACATCGCTTTTAGAGCAGAAAGCTACCCAAATGCCAAGCAAATTTTCCTATCTGATGCAGACATCATTAAAAACGACGTAAACGAAGAACGTGGCGAGTTCTTTGCTTTGGGATATGATAAATACACCCGTAGAATTTATGCTAACAAAGACTTCTTGCTCAATTGCGTAAACTATTTGCTAGACGATTCTGGCTTGCTAGAAGTTAGAGCCAAGGAGTTTAAAATCAGACTATTAGACAGAACCAAAACAACCAAAGAAAAAAACAAGTGGCAGGTAATAAACATTGTACTTCCAATATTATTCATTGTGATATTAGGGTTTGCGTTGATGTTTACCCGCAAAAAATTATTCGGTAAAAAGCATGAAAAATAAAGGTCTCATAGGATTAATTATCGTGTTAGCTGGTTTATCGGCTGCCGTTTATTTTGGTAGCAAAAACAGTAGTTCAACTATTAAAAAACAGCTGAGCAATTTTGCCATTGAAGACACTGCTAGTATTACCAAAGTTTTTTTGAGCGATAAAAGCAGCAACAATGTTTTACTGGAAAGAATTGATGGGGATAACTGGACGGTAAACAAAGACTACAGAGCCCGTCAAGACGTGGTGGTGAATCTGCTCAAAACCATAAAAGAATTAACCGTTAGAGCACCGGTTTCAAAATCGAGGTTCGACTATACCGTTAAGCAACTGGCAAGTAACTCTACCAAAGTAGAAATCTACCAAAACAACTCCGAAAATCCCACCAAGGTGTATTACGCAGGAGGTGCAAATCAAGATAATACGGGCACCTACATGTTGTTGGAAAACTCTAGCGTTCCGTTTTTAATGCACATTGAAGGTCATTATGGGTTTGTACATACGCGCTACTCTCCTAGAATTAACGACTGGCGCGACAACACCATTTGGTATTTTCCGGGCGAAAAAGTAACCACCATTAAGAACGTAAAAGTTGAGTATCCAAAAGACCAAAACAAATCTTTTGAAATAACCAAATCAGCCGAAAACAGTTACACCCTTAAGAACAACACAGGTACAGTGGTTCCGGTACCCAACAATCAAGTTATATACGATTATCTAAGACGTTTCAGAAAAATTAGCTACGAAGGCTTTGAAGAAACCAAAAGTGAAGCGTATTGCGATTCAATCATAAAAAACACGCCAGTTGAAACCGTTTGGACCATTGAAGAAGACAACGGAAGAACTACCGAAGTAAAAGCTTACCCAAAGCCTGTAAAGGACGATGCAGAAGATTGGGAAGGAAATGAAATTCCGCACGATTTAGAGCGTATGTATGCCACTATTAACAACCAAGAATTTGTGATCATCCAATATTTTGTATTTGACCCACTAACACTGACCTTGCAGGACTTTTTGCCTCCCTCATAACTTGTTGAAAAGTACTAAAGGCATTTTTGGCTAATGTTTTGCCTCTGCCGAGTTTAAGGATAAATTTGTGTGACTTACAAAAAAAGTAAAAACATGAAATTTATCGTTTCTAGCACACACCTGCTTAAAGAACTTAGCGCTATATCTGGTGTGCTTAATTCTTCGAACACCTTACCTATTTTGGATAACTTTTTATTCGACATCAAAAAAGGTGAACTTACCGTTTCGGCTTCTGATTTAGAGAGCACCATTTTCACCAAAATGAAATTGGACAAATCGGATAAGGACGGCAATATTGCTATCCCAGCAAAATTATTGTTGGATACTTTAAAGACTTTTCCAGAGCAGCCCCTTACCTTCAACGTATCGGAAGATAATTTTGGTGTGGAAGTAGTTACCGACAACGGTAAATACAAATTGGCTGGGCAAAACGGTGAAGAATTTCCGAAAACGCCAGATTTAGAATCGCCAGCTTCTTTAACCCTTACCGCTGATATTTTGTACAACGCGGTAAACAAAACGCTTTTTGCTAGTGGCAACGACGAGTTAAGACCAGTAATGTCTGGTGTTTTCTTTGAGCTAAACAGCGACAACGTAACCTTTGTAGCAACTGATGCACACAAATTGGTTAGATACAGAAGAACCGACGCAAAAGCAAAGAAAGGCGCTTCGTTTATTCTTCCTAAAAAGCCAAGCAATTTACTTAAAGGCTTATTGTCGAGCACAGAAGAAGAAGTAACGGTAAAATACACCGATACCAATGCCTACTTTGAGTTCAACAACATTACCCTAATTTGTAGATTGATTGACGGAAAATACCCGAACTACGATGCGGTAATTCCGAAGGAAAACCCTAACAAGGTGGTAATTTCTAAAAATGCTTTCTTGAGTTCTATTAAGCGTATTTCTATCTTCAGTAATAAAACTACGCACCAGGTTAGACTTAAGATTTCTGGTAACGAATTGAGTGTTTCTGCAGAGGATTTAGATTTCTCGAACGAAGCAAACGAAAGACTTACTTGCGATCACCAAGGAGAGGATATCGAAATTGGGTTTAACTCAAGGTTTTTGATTGAAATGTTGAGCAACATAGAAACCGAAAACGTATCATTAGAAATGTCTGCACCAAACAGAGCCGGTTTATTATTACCCGCTGAAGGCAACGACGAAAACGAAAACTTACTTATGCTGGTAATGCCAGTTATGCTGAATAGCTAGTAAGCTACGTTAAGAAATAATGAAAGCCCTGCTAATGAAAATTAGTGGGGCTTTTCAATTGACCACAACTCTACCCGCTTCTTGTGTTCCGTTTTCAAATTGAACCGTCCACAAATACAAACCATGGGTTACCTCCAGTTGGAGGAGAGTTTCGTTTTTGATTTCTTGTTGTTAGTAAGGTTCTCTCAACCTATAAAACCAAACCATTCGTTGACCAAAAAATACTATTTCCGATTACTGTCAATCAAAAACCTACCTTTGCTGCCGATTCCGAACAAGGAATAACATCCTAAGCACAAAAAACTGAAGTTCTGTAAATAGGAAATATGAGACGCTCAATGGCCTAGCGCAGTTAACGAAACGTTTCCAAATTAAAATCAAAATTTTATTGCGAATAAGTACAGCGCAGTGCTCATTCAACTACAAAAGCTCAGGCGTATTTGCCATGAGCGAAACATTTATATGAATACATTCAAAATGAAAAACGATCAACGAAAAAACAATCGATCATCAAACAACAAACTGGCTGGAAACCGAATGAAAAACACGAACGGAAAGAACAAACCAGTTGTAAAAAAAGACAGAAGAAACAACAAATCAAAGAAGGCCAAACAGGTATCAAAACTTGATCCAGCAATGTTGGTAAAGAAAGCTGTTGAGCAAGAAGTGGTTGACTTTAGAGCCGACCGAACCTTCAACGAAATACCCATTAACCATAAGTTAAAAGCACTTTTAAAACAAAAAGGTTTTGAACGTCCTTCAGAAATTCAGGACAGAACGTTAGAATCTTTACTTGAAGGGAAAGACCTCTTAGGAATTGCCCAAACAGGAACTGGAAAAACGGGTGCGTTTTTAATTCCAATGATTGAGCAAATGCTAAAACGACCACCTAAAAACAAAACCTATGCGTTAATTATGGCTCCTACGAGAGAATTGGCAACACAAATTCAGGATGAGTTTAAAAGCATGGCCAAAGGACTGGGTTTATACAGTTCGTGTTTTATTGGTGGTACCAATATCAACACCGACTTCAGAAATTTACGCAGAACGCCGCATGTAATTATTGCCACTCCAGGAAGGTTGTTGGACTTGGAAAGCCGTAATGCCTTTAAATTGACTCATGTACACACTTTAGTATTGGATGAGTTTGACAGAATGTTGGATATGGGTTTCATAAACGATGTAAAAAAGACCTTGCAGTTGATGAAAAACAGAAAACATACCTTGTTATTTTCTGCCACATTAGATAAAAAACAGGAGCCTTTTATTAATTCAATTTTGAATCAACCAATTACCGTTAAGGTGAGCAATGGAGAAACGGCTGGGGATCACATTGATCAAGAAGTGGTGCATATCAAACCCGGTGAAAATAAATTCAACACGCTTTTAGACTTAATGGATTCTGAAAATATGGACAAGTTGTTGATTTTTGAAGAGGCAAAATTCAGGGTAAAAAAGTTAACCGCTATGCTCAATAAAAAGGGTATCAAGGCCGATGAAATTCACGGTAACAAAACTCAAAATGCCCGACAAAATGCCTTGAACCGTTTTAAAGAAGGAAAAGTGCGCGTGTTAGTGGCTACCGATGTTGCTGCTAGAGGGCTAGACGTTTCTGACGTTACTCATGTAATCAATTACCAACTGCCGATGAATTTTGATAGCTACATTCACAGAATTGGTAGAACAGGTCGCGCGGGTAAAAAAGGTAAAGCCTACACTTTTGTTGATCCAAAAGTTGCTTAAAGTTCAGCAACGACTTTGATATCTCGTCATTCCTGCGCAGGCAGGAATCTGTTTAATTGAGCGAAAATGACGGCACTCAAGGGACTCTTATTGAAAACTAATACCTACATCAAGTAAGATCAGGATAACTACAGACAGTCTTAAAGAGGGAAATCCCCTTTAAAGACTTGCTCTGTTGGTCCTTTAAGCCAAATGTTCTTAAATCCTTGTTGTACCTTTTCGTAAGCTATTCTCAAATGCCCACCCATTGCTTCAATTTGCGATGCATTCTCGTGGGTGTTTTTACCCAAAAGTTCTGCAACTAAAGCAACTGCTGTTACTCCTGTACCGCAGGCCAAGGTTTCGTTTTCTACTCCTCTTTCGTAAGTTCTTACCAACAGTTTTTCATTGGTGGCAGTTACAAAATTTACATTGGTTCCTTCAGCAGAAAATCTATCGTTGTATCTAATTTTTTTAGCCTCGGTTATTAGGTCAAGGTCTTTTACAGATTCACAAAACGACACGTAGTGTGGCGAGCCGGTGTCTAAAAAATAATCGTCGCCAATTTTTTCAATATTGGCTACATTAATCATTTTTAAATCTACTAGATTGCCATCAATTGTAGCTTCATGCAATCCATCAATGGCTTTAAACGAGCAGGAATTGCCTTCAAAAACATTCAGGTGTTTTGCAAAAGCAACAATGCACCTTCCTCCATTTCCGCACATGGTACTTTCGTTCCCGTCAGAATTGAAATACACCATCTTAAAATCTGCTTGGTCATCGTTTTCCAACAGGATTAAACCATCTCCTCCTACACCAAAATGTCGATCACAAATTCTTGCAATTTGTTCGGTGGTCAGATTTTCACCTGATTTGTATTGCAATGATCTATCATCAATCATCACAAAATCATTCCCTGCTCCTTGGTATTTGTAAAACTTCATTTTTTCAGTCATTCAAATGCGGAAGGGTTTCGTCATTCTAGCGAAAGCAGGAATCTAAGAATACGACTTGAGATTCGCGACTTCTCGAGAATGACGTAGGATATTAAATATCAATCCTTAACCAACAACCTTCTTTAAAACTTCATTTTTTTCTCCCAACTATGGCTACAAAGTTACGTTTTTTATATAGTGAAGTTCAATTATTCGGGTGATGTAAAAACTTGTTAATTAACTGAATTTTAAATAGTTAACCAATTTTAACCTTGCGAATTGAACGAATAAAATAGGTCGGAGTTATACTATTGTATTGTATAACTTAAAACAGAGAAAAATGAAAAAAACAGTGGTAACAATTTCAAGTGCAATCTTTGGTGGATTGATAGCTTTAGGTGTCCATGAGTCATTTTTTAAGACCGAAACACCAGCTCAAACTACCGTAATAGAAAAACAAGTTCCAGTACATTTTACAAGATGTGTTGCTCCTATGGGCGCAGCAGATTTTACAGCTGCAGCCGAAAAATCTTTGGCGGGTGTAGTACATGTTCGCACCATTTATCGCGGCCAAGATTATTACATCTCCAACCCAATTTTTGATTTGCTCTACGGAAGACCTCGTTACATGCCGCAACCAGAAGGAACTGGATCAGGGGTTATCATTTCAGACGACGGATACATTGTAACCAACAATCATGTAATTGAAGGAGCAGAAAAAGTTAAAATCACCCTTAACGACAACAAAAACTACGAAGCAAAAATTATAGGGCGAGACCCCTCAACCGATTTAGCATTATTAAAAATTAAAGAAGAGAATTTACCTTACCTGCAATATGCCAACTCAGACGAGATAAAAGTTGGTGAGTGGGTATTGGCCGTTGGAAATCCATTCAACTTAAACTCAACCGTAACGGCAGGTATTGTTAGTGCAAAAGGTCGAGATATCAATATTCTTCAATCTGACCCTCGTTCTGGAATTAGCCCAGTAGAGGCTTTTATACAGACCGATGCAGCAGTTAACCCGGGTAACAGTGGAGGTGCGCTTGTAAATACAAACGGTGAATTGATTGGAATTAACGCCGCAATTAAATCAAACACAGGTTCTTTTGCGGGCTATTCATTTGCGATTCCAGCCAACATCACCAAAAAGGTGGTAAGCGACCTCATCGAATTTGGAGCTGTTCAACGTGCATTTGTTGGAGTATCAATACAGGATATAAATGAGGAGCTTAGAAAACAAAAAAATATAGAGTTACTCGACGGGATTTACATTGCGGGCGTTGCAGATAAAGGTGGTGCCAAAGCTGCAGGTATGGAAGTTGGCGATATTGTTACAAAGGTGAATAGTAAAAAAGTAAATAACGTTCCAGAATTTCAAGAACAGCTGAGCAACTTTAGACCTGGAGATAAAATAACGGTTACCGTTGATCGCAAAGGGCAAGAAAAAGAATTGGAAGTTATTTTAAGAAATCAATATGGAAACACTGAACTAATGGACAAATCAGCTGTTGAAGTAAGTATATTGTTGGGTGCAGATTTTGAACCTATATCTGAAAAATTATTGAAACGATTGAGTTTAGACAACGGCGTTCAAGTAGTAGACCTCAAATCGGGCAAACTAATGAAAGCCGGCGTAAGAGAAGGATTTATAATAGTTAGAGTGGATGGAAAATACGTTCAGAACAAAGAAGAACTGAACAGACAATTGATAGGCAAACAAGGAGGGGTGCTTATTGAGGGAATCTATCCAAACGGAAAAATGGCATATTATGGAATAGGTATGTAATTGTAATTGATTGGCTGGTTCTTATTGATTTAGCAGCAGGGGTGCATTAATTCTAAAAACGTAAGAAATACTATGAGGCAATTAAAAATATCAAAGTCGATAACAAATCGCTCAGACAAATCATTGGACAAGTATTTACAAGATATAAGTCGTGAAGAAATGATTACAGCTGAGGAAGAGGTAGAGTTAGCAGTAAAAATTAAGGCTGGGGACGAACGTGCTCTAGAAAAGCTAGTTCGCGCTAACCTAAGATTTGTGGTATCGGTTTCTAAACAATACCAAAATCAAGGGCTAACTCTACCCGATTTAATAAATGAGGGTAATTTAGGTTTGATTAAAGCTGCAAGACGTTTTGATGAAACGCGTGGCTTTAAATTCATTTCTTACGCTGTTTGGTGGATACGTCAATCCATTTTGCAAGCACTTGCCGAACAGGCTAGAATTGTGCGCCTTCCGCTAAACCAAGTTGGAACGATTTCTAAAATCAACAAAACCTATTCGCAGCTAGAACAAGAGTATGAGCGTGAGCCCAGCGCTTCAGAAATTGGAATGCACTTAGAAATCGATTCAAAAAAAGTTCGCGACACCATGAAAAGCTTTGGACGTCATGTTTCTGTTGATGCACCATTTAAAGAAGGTGAAGACTTTAGCATGATAGACATGATGAGCGGTAACGACGGAAAAACTGACGACAATCTTATTCAAGAATCGTTAGTAAAAGAAATTGAACGATCGTTAACTACCTTGTCAGAGAGAGAGAGACAAGTGATTAGAATGTTCTACGGAATTGGTAAAAAACAAGGCATGACCCTTGACGAAATTGGTGCTCAATTCGACTTGACTCGGGAACGTGTCCGTCAACTTAAAGAGAAAGCTATTCGCAGATTGAGACATAACTCTAGAAGTAAACTTTTACGCTCTTACTTAGGTTAGTTACTTGTTCATTAGTTTCGATTCGGGAAAATTTAATGTTTTTAGATTCCCGTCTTCACGGGAATGACGTGCTGTTAAAGTGCCGTCATTCCGCAAGATTAGTTGAGTATATTTTTGTAAAAAATCGTTACGAAACTTCTATGCGGAATCTCAAGCACGAAAGCTTGCACAACGTTTAAAAAATAAAGTAAAATTTCAAGGTAAATTCTATGTACAACCCCGCCTTCACGGGAATGACGAATTAATAATTTCACTACGTATTTAGGATAAGAAAAGTCAGTTTTAAGCGACTGAATTATAATACTTTTGCAGCGCCTTTTGAGGATTCAATTGGCGCTGTTTTATTTACAACTATTTAAAAGAAAATTTTTATCCGCTATGGCTGGTACGGGTTTAACAAACTACAATGAAGCACACGGAGAGTGGGTTTCAAAAGAAAAAGCTGCAATTCAATTGATACATGCAGTAGGTAATTTAATGTACGAAAAGCAAGTTGAATTGGTGCTTTTCAGAAATCACTTAGTAAACGTTGCGTCTTCAGAAATTATGCGTCTGCACGACTATGCTGCAAACGTGGTTCAAAAGCCAATTGAAGTTACGGATACTGCTGCTTTGGCAAGTACATTAAACGGTATGGATTTACCTCCTGCAAAAATTGATATAGGTAAATTATCGTACGAGTGGAAAACAGAAGGTAGCAATTATGCAAGCCAAATGGATTTCATTAACGATAAGCTAGCTGAAATCGTAAACGGTGCAACTACCCAATCTTTAGAACCAAGAGATGTTGTTCTTTATGGTGTTGGTAGAATTGGTAGATTGGCTGCTAGAGAGTTAATCAAACAAGCAGGTAAAGGTCAGCAATTGAGATTAAGAGCAATTGTTACCCGTAATGCTTCAGACGATCAGATCACCAAAAGAGCTTCCTTGTTGAGCAACGATTCAGTTCACGGACCATTTGACGGTACAGTAGATGTTGATTTAGCTGGAAAATGTCTGATTTTAAACGGTCAGCGTATTCAAATGATTGAAGCTAAAAACCCAGAAGATGTAGATTACACTTCTTACGGAATCGACAACGCTTTATTGATTGACAACACCGGTGTTTTTACTGATAGAACTGCTTTGGGAAGACACCTTCAATCTAAAGGAATCAACAAAGTATTGCTTACCGCTCCAGGAAAAGAAATTCCAAATATTGTTTATGCAATTAATCAAGGCACGGTAAACATTGAAGAAGAAACAATTTACTCTGCTGCTTCTTGTACAACTAACGCAATTTCTCCAGTACTTAAGGTAATTGAAGATAATTTAGGTGTAGAAAAAGGACATATTGAAACGGTTCACGCATACACCAACGACCAAAACTTGTTGGATAATATGCACAAGAAACCACGTAGAGGTCGTTCGGCGGCTATCAACATGGTTATCACTTCTACTGGCGCTGGTAAGGCGGTAACTAAGGTTATCCCAAGCTTTGAGAATAAACTTACTGCCAACGCTGTACGTGTGCCTACTCCAAACGGTTCTTTGGCGATTTTGAGTCTTTCTTTAAACAAAGAAACTTCAGTTGAAGAAGTAAACGGATTGCTTAAAAAGGCTGCGTTAGAAGGTAACTTGGTTAATCAAATTCATTATTCAATGGATCCTGAAATGGTATCAAACGATATTATTGGAAACACGTGTTGTTCAGTATTCGATTCGCCTGCAACCATTGTAAGTAAAGACGGTAAAAATGTTGTGCTGTACGTTTGGTACGATAACGAGTTTGGTTACACTAAACAAGTTATTCGTTTAGCTAAATACATTGCAAAAGTTAGAAGATTACATTATTACTAGTTTTTAGTTAGTAGTTACTAGTTATTAGTCAGTAGTTAACAGTTAACTCATAAATTTTTTAAAGCCCTGTTCTGAAGAGAATGGGGCTTTTTGGTTTGTGAAATAGGATAAAAAGACTTAACTAGTTTTAATCAATCATCATTACTCTGAGCAACAATATCCTCAGGAGGTAAATTGCCCGTATTTAAATGATGTTCAACGGCTTCGTTTACGTTCATGTAAAAATGATTGGCACCTAGCTTTCGGGCAATTTTTGCTTTTCTGAACCTATCTCTTACCGGGCCTTTAACTCCAGCAAACACCACTTCTACTCCATTCTTGTTGAAGTGATCTATCAAATCAATTAACATGTAACATGCCGTTGAATCCATTTGATTTATTGGTTGTGCATCAATGAGTACTTTTTGCAACTTCGGTTTTTGTTTTGCCCAACTCAAAACTGTATCTTTAAAATATTCTGAGTTAGCAAAAAACAGCTGCGCATCAAACCGAACTATAAGTATGTCTTCATATTCTTTTGCCTTTTCAAAGCGGAGAACGTTTCGATAATAATTTGTTCCTTCTATTCTCCCTAAGAGCGCCATATGTGGTTTACTTACTCTAAACAATACCTTTGCAATGCTCAACAATACACCGATTATAATTCCATTTACAACTCCAAAAAGTAATGTTGATATAAAGGTGGAAATGAGCATAATAAACTCCTTTTTATCTGTATTCCACAGGTGTTTTCCGTATTTAATATCTACTAATCCCGAAACCGCCACCATAATTATGGAAGCTAAAATTGCATTGGGCAAATAGTAAAACAACGGGGTCAGAAACAATAAAGTAAGCACCACAACTACTGCACTAATAATACTTGCCAACCCTGTTTTAGCTCCTGACTGATCATTAACCGCGGTTCTGCCTAGACCTCCCGTAACCGAAAAGGATTGGAAAAATGATCCCACAATATTTGCTATCCCAATTGCAAATAATTCTTGATTAGGGCGGATAATATAATCTCTGTGCTTTGCTTGAATCGCTTTAGCAACCGACATGGCCTCCGTAAAGGCAATAAATGCAATGGTTGTAGCAGCAGGCAGTAAATTTTTGATTATTTCCCACGAAAATTGAGGAAACCGAAAGGAAGGCAACCCTGAAGGAATTTCACCAATAATTTTAACGTTGTACAAGTGCAAATCGGTAAAGAAAACAACTACAATTCCCACTATCACCGCGGTTAAAGCTCCAGGTATTTTTTTACTGAACCTTTTTAAGGCAATAATCCAAATTATACCAACCACACCCAACAATAAACTCAGACTAGACCAATTTGCAAATTGCCCGATAGCAGAATACAACGCCGTAAATACATTACCCGATTTTTCAATGCTTATACCTAATAAGTTTTTTAGCTGACTTACCGCTATTACAATTGCGGCTGCGGCAGTAAATCCAGAAACAACTGGCGTTGACATAAAATTCACCAAAAAACCGAGGCGCAATATGCCCATTAATATGAGTATTATCCCCTCAACAAATGCCAATAAAATAGCCAATTCAATGTAGTAGGCTGAACCCACTTCGGCAAAAGCACTTACCCCTGCCAATACTAATAAAGAGTCAATTGCTACAGGCCCTACAGCCAACTGACGGCTTGTTCCGAACAAAGCGTAAATTATTAACGGTAAGGTTGAAGCATACAAACCATATATTGGTGGAACGCCCGCAATCATTGCGTATGCCATCCCTTGTGGAATGAGCATTACACCAACTGTTAAACCTGAGATAACATCACCACTTAACCACTCTTTTTTGTAGTTAGGCAACCAGTCTAGTATGGGAAAAACACGTTTGCTAGCCATGCGTAATAAGCTTGCCAAAGGTATAATTTACCCCTTTGGTGTAATTGCATCTGACATCACACAGCGTTACAGTTTATATTGTAAAGTAAAATAAAGGTTTCTGGCTTCAGCTGGAATTATGCCAGGGCCAGGGTACCCAACCGCTCTGCGCGTGAAATACATATTGTTAGTCAGATTGTTCACACCTGTTTCAACCGTCCAACTTTTGTAGGTATAACTCAGGCTTAAATCCATAATCCAAAACGAAGGAATTACACCCACAATTGCGGTTGGTGAGTATTCAGCGTTGGTAGCATCCGAAAACTGTTCGGAATTGTACGAGAATTGATAGCCCGCTTTAAATTTCTTTCTTTTAAAGTTTAACCCAGTTTTGAAAATTAAATTCGGCACGTTCTCCACCTTTCTATTTTCATAGGCAGCTTCTTCTGAGTTTACATATAGAGCCTCTTGTACCGTAAAATTGCTAAACAAACTCAGGCTAGATTTTGCTTTTCCTTTGGTGAGCATGCCCAGCACGTTTGCCTCTCCATAACTCTCTAATCCAATATTTCGGGAGTCGGATACATTAGTTCTGAAACGATACACTCTAAAAGTGTTTTCGTCCACTTTAGCAACTGTACCAATTCTACCATTGTAACTTAGGTAGTACAAACTCACATCGTAAATAAAGTATTTAGACATAGCACCTCTTACCCCAAAATCTGCTGAATAACCCGTTTCATCTTGTAAATCTGGGTCAACTTTTAGATTGATATTGTTCACCCGCATATCGTTAAAGTTAATGGCCCTATAGTTTTGACTAAAATTACCATACAACTCCAATTGCTTGAACTTGTACGCCGTTCCAATTCCTCCAATAAGAAAGCCTCTTGCACCGTGCTGACTATCTTCGTAAGTAGAATCAAATTGTAAGTTACCCGCTAAATCTCTTAACTCAACATTATAAGAACCTTGCGATTGCGTGATAATATGTTCAAATCGAGCACCAGGTGTTACACTCCAAGCAGGAGTTATCTGCAATACATTTTCGGTAAAAACAGCAATGTTCTGACTAGGAAAACGGTAATTGCTAAACTCAGGTTCATCGGGATTTTTGAAATTAAAATCCGCATCAAAACCTGTTGAACCAAAACCTTGCTTACGACGCGTAAAGCCTCTATAATAGCGCGTACCAAGCAACCAATTACTTGGGTTGCCTCTAAAACTATAGGTGTGAATCATGCGCGTTTCGTTACCTACATTTAGATAATTGTCTTTCATTAAATCACGGTTACCTTCAGGGTCTGGACGATTTATGAAGCTCAAAATTCCTAAAGCACCACGTGCACCAATTAGTCCAAAGTTGCGCATTTCGTAACGCCATTTTGCACTCGGTTTATAAGTGATGGTTACAGCAGCAACATTCCAATCTATGCTAAACCAATTGCGCTCTCGAATACTTTTTTGCGGGTCTCTATTAAATAAAGTATCCGTTAAACCACCTGGCTGTTGCGCTACATAGGCTAAACGAGTGAACTCGAGTTTATAATTCCACTTATCGTTGATTTTGTGATGAAATTGAGCATGACCAGACAAGGATTTAAAATAATTATTCGGTCTCCAACCATTGCCTTGTTTGTAATTTACAAAGGCGTAATAACCGATACTTTTCTTTGTTCCAGATACCGAATTGAAGGTATTGAATAGCCCGAAAGAGCCAACTGTTTGCCTGGAAATTAGCTCCATCGGCTTGTCTTTATTTGGCCCTTTTAATTCAAAGTTTAGCACGCCACCAAACTGAGTTCCATATTGCAGACTTGAAGCTCCACGAGTAACCTCTATGCGCTTAATTGCCTCTGACGGTGGAGTGTAATAACTCTCTGGGTAACCCAAGGCATCAGCTGCTATATCGTATCCATTTTGACGGGTATTAAAGTTACTTGTTCGGTTTGGACTTAAGCCTCTCCCCCCTATATCTAGCTGTAATCCTCCGGCACTACTTTCCCATATATTTAGGCCTGCAACACGACTGAATATCTGTCGAGAATTATTGGTGGCTAAGTTTGCATTCAATTCTTCCAAAACAACTACCTCGCTTTTTTTAGCTGAGTAAATATCCATTCCGTCAACCGAGGCCAAATGCATTAAACCAAAGCCTGAGCCTACTTCCTCTACTACTTCAAATTCTGTAAGATCGATGGCTACGCTATCTAGGCTAAACGCCAAAGAGTTTTTGCCTGCCTTTAGCTCAACAACTTGCTCAGTAGTTTTTAAACCTAGCGTAAATGCAATTACCGTATA
>CBFICO010000055.1:0-16299 GCA_965661115.1 Salibacteraceae bacterium | reverse complement strand
AAAATGCAGCAAGAACAAGCAGAAGAGGACCTGGAGGCATTGCGTCGTTTACGCCAAAATTTAATGCAGTTATCTTTTGAGCAAGAAGAGCTAATTGAGAATATAAAAATTACAAATCCTCGCGACCCTAAGTATGTTGATTTGACTAAAGAGCAAATGCGTTTGTCGGACAATTCTAAAATGATTCAAGACAGCTTGTTTGCTTTATCTAAGCGAAATATGAGTATTCAAGCAACGGTAAACAAAGAGATTTCAGCTATTAACGATAATATCGAAAAGGCGATTCGGGCAATGGAAAACAGGCGCTCTGGTGAGGTAATGAACCGCCAACAATTTGTTATGACATCGATTAACAACCTTGCATTAATTCTTGACGAGAGTATTCAAAATGCTCAAAAGCAACAATCGAGTAAAAAGTTCGGAAATAAAAGCTGCTCAAAACCTGGTTCTGGAATGCCAAAAATGGGCGATATTAAAAAGTTGCAGAAGCAGTTATCCGATCAACTAAAACAGATGCAACAGCAGCAGCAAGGGAAAAAGCCCGGCCAAAAACCAGGAGATAAATCAGGTAAGAAAGGTGGAAGAGGATCAAAAACTGGAGAATCTATGGCAAAAATGGCAGCGCAACAAGCAGCTATACGAGAGCAACTCCGTAAAATGAGTGAAGAACTAAAGAACAGTTCTGGTCAGGGAGGTGGAAACCAATTAAAGCGACTTCAAGACCTTATGGAGAAGAACGAGGAAGATTTAGTGAACATGAAAATCGACCAAGAAACGATTAATCGGCAAGAAGAAATAATGTCTAGGTTGTTAGAATCGGAAAAAGCGGAAAGAGAACGAGAGTACGATAATAAGCGGGAATCAAAATCTGCTGAAAACAAAAGCACCCCTCCGGATGTATTTTTGGAATATCAACTAGAAAAAATGAAGAAGGTAGAATTACTAGAAACTATTCCACCGAACTTGAAACCGTTTTATAGAAATTTGGTAAACGAGTATTTCGGGACAACCGAAAAATAAAATTGAAATGAAAAAAGAATATTCTTTTCCAGCAGATATTACAAACCTAGATAAGGTAGAAAAGTGTATTAATTCAATTTTAGATTATGAAGAGGTTGACGAACGATTGTTCGGCAATGGTTTAATAGCAGTAACCGAGGGCTTTACAAACGCTGTAGTGCATGGTTCTCAAAACGACAACTCCAAAGAAGTAAAAATCGCTTACACTAGCTCAAATAAAGATTTAGCATTCAGCATAAAAGACCAAGGGTCAGGCTTTAATTATAAAGACATTCCAGACCCAACAAAACCAGAAAACCTTGAGAAACTAAACGGAAGAGGCGTATTCCTAATTTCCAGTTTATCGGATGAATTAAAGTTCGAACAAAATGGCTCTTTATTAGAGATGAAATTTAACCTAGAGGTTAAGTAAAAAATGATCAACTTTTTTTCTGAAGAAATAGATTTTGAGTTGGAAAATGAAAGCCAATATAAAGAATGGTTAAACACAATATTTTTCACATATAATATTGACAACCAGTTAATTAACTATGTTTTTTGCTCTGATGATTATTTGTTAGAAGTCAATAAAACGCACCTAAATCACGATTACCTTACAGACATAATCACTTTTGACATGCGAGACGCTAAATCAGCCCCATTAGAGGCCGATATATTTATCAGTATTGATAGGGTTAAGGAAAATGCTGAAGAGGCAACTAAACCATTTAGTAATGAGTTATACAGGGTAATGGCGCACGGTGTTTTGCATCTAATTGGTTATAACGACAAAACACCAGAAGAGCAAGTAGAGATGCGTTTGCAGGAAGACAAATGTTTAGCTTTGCTGCCCTAAACTGCGTGAATGATAAACCATTGTTTCACGTGAAACATAACAGTAAGTAATGTTAGGAAAATATGATGTAATAGTTGTCGGTGCTGGGCATGCTGGTTCAGAGGCAGCAGCGGCAGCAGCAAAACTTGGCTCTAAAACCTTGCTTATTACAATGGATATGGGTCGAATAGGGCAAATGTCATGCAACCCTGCAATGGGTGGTGTTGCAAAAGGCCAAATTATTCGTGAAATTGATGCACTTGGAGGGCTATCTGGTATTGTTTCGGATAAGTCGGCAATTCAGTTTCGTATGCTAAACCGATCAAAGGGTCCTGCAATGTGGAGCCCAAGAACCCAAAACGATCGAACGCTCTTTAATATTGAATGGCGAAACCAACTAGAGCAAATTCCTAATCTTGATTTTTGGCAGGATACCGCAGCTCGAATTTTGGTTAAAAATGAAAAGGTGGTAGGTGTTGAAACTGGTATGGGAATCAGGATAGAATCTGAAACGGTTATTCTTACCAGTGGTACGTTTTTAAATGGACTTATTCATATAGGTGATAAGAATTTTGGAGGTGGTAGAGCTGGAGAAAGAGCGGTATACGGAATTACGGAATGTTTAAATGATTTGGGTTTTGAAAGTGGAAGAATGAAAACCGGAACACCTCCACGAGTTGATGGTAGAAGTTTAAACTATTCAAAAATGGTGGAGCAAAAGGGTGATGACGAGATAACACCATTCTCTTATTTGGAAGGGTCAAAACTTGTAAAACAAAGAAGCTGCCATATAACTTATACCAATCCAGAAGTGCATAGTTTACTGCGAGAAGGTTTTGATAGAAGCCCCATGTTTAATGGGAGGATTCAGTCGATTGGTCCTAGATATTGTCCGTCTATTGAAGATAAAATTGATCGCTTTGCGGATCGCGATAGACATCAAATTTTTGTTGAGCCTGAAGGTTGGGATACGGTTGAAATTTATGTAAATGGGTTTAGTACTTCTCTGCCAGAAGAAGTTCAAATTAAAGCGTTGAAATCTATAAAAGGTTTTGAAAACGTAAAAATGTTTCGTCCAGGTTATGCAATTGAGTATGACTATTTTCCACCTACACAGTTAACGCATACGCTAGAAACAAAACTTGTAAGAGGATTGTTTTTTGCGGGTCAGATAAATGGAACAACCGGTTATGAGGAAGCCGCATGTCAAGGGTTAATGGCGGGTATAAACGCTCACCAAAAGGTAAGTGATAAAGATGCGTTTACATTGTCTAGAGACGATGCATATATTGGTGTTTTGATCGATGATTTAATTACAAAAGGTACCGAAGAGCCCTATCGTATGTTTACATCAAGAGCTGAGTATAGAATACTTTTAAGACAAGATAATGCTGACATTCGGCTAACTCCCATCGGTCACAAAATTGGTTTAGCTAGTGATGAACGTATTGCGTTACTTGATAAAAAGCTGGAAGGAACCAAAAAAGTAATGAACTATCTAGAGAAGGTTTCTGCAGAACCTGAAGTTTATAATGATTATTTAGAGTCTTCAGGTAGTAGTAAGCTCAATCAAAAGGTTAAATTAAAATCGGTTTTAAGCAGACCACAAGTTAACTTAGGCGAATTGGTTAAGCGTGATAATGGCTTATCTGAATTACTGGATTCGTACAACGGATTAGGCGAGGACATAAAAACCCAAGCGGAAATTATGGTTAAATATGAAGGGTATATTTCTAAGGAAAAAGAAATGGCCGACAAAATGAACAAGCTTGATCAGTATAAAATCCCCGAGGGAATGGATTATTTCAAGTTTAGTTCTTTGTCTATGGAAGCTCGTCAGAAGTTAACAGAAATCCAACCGAATAATCTGGGTCAGGCAAACCGAATTAGCGGTGTAAGCCCAGCAGATATATCAGTTCTTATGGTTTATATAAACAAGTAGCTTGTTTCACGTGAAACAGTACGCGGGTTCAGCTTAACTCATTGATAATCAGAAGTATAATCAGGTTTAGGATGATTGTTTTGATTGGTCTATTTTGCTAATTTTACCGAAACTAAATCCATGAAAAAGCTACTATTTGTACTTGTTACTCTACTTTATTCTGTAGGCATCAATGCCCAAGAATACGATTACGTTGATAGGTCAACAGCTAAAATCTTTATTGTAATTACTCAGAATGGTGGCGAGTTTGTAGGTACTATTACCAAGAATGACTCTAAGGAAATTATTGTTCAAACAAAGGAACTTGGCCCGGTAGCAATTCCAAAATATCAAGTCAAAAAAATAGAGGAACTCACTGAAAAAAATGTTTCTAGATCGGGAGGTTATGTTGCAAACCAAGTTTTTGCTACGCGTTATTTAGGAACGACAAACGCCCTCTCTATTGCAAAAGGAGAGTCCTATGTAAAGTATAGCTTAGTTGGACCAGATATAAATTTTGGTGTAGCCGATAACGTTACGATAGGGGTTATGACAACATGGTTGGCAGCTCCTGTTTTGGTTACCGGTAAATATGCACACCAGATTAATGAAACAACTCATATTGCTGGTGGACTAATGGTTGGAAACCTTGGGTGGGCATCCTTAACTGGAGATCTCGGTTTTAATCTTATGTTGGTTCCATTTGGTGCTTTTACCAAAGGAACGAGAAGAAAGAATGTAAACTTAGCACTAGGCTATGGACAAGTTTGGGCCGACGGTGGTTCAGCTGGAGCGTTATTAGGTTCAATAGGATGTATGGCACACATGGGAAAGTCTTCAAGTTTTGTCTTTGATTCTTTGTTTGGTACGATAACTTACGCTGGTAGTCCAACAACAGGCTTTACTTCACCGTCTGGTTTGGGTATGATTTTGACCCCGGGTTTTAGGTTTCAGAAAAGGGAAGATGCTGCCTTTCAGTTTGGCTTTAGTTTTTTTGCCGGATCTGATGGGGGCCAGTTTGGCGCAAGTCCTCTCCCTTTACCAAGGTTTGCCTGGTTCAGAAAGTTTTAGTATCACTTCTCTTTTTGGTATAGTGCCGTTTGAGCAGCGTGTTTACGACTTTTTAAATGGAGCTTGTTTTCAATCGTTTCCTTAGCTCTATAGCCAAACAAATGCAGCGGTTGTTTTGTAAGTATGCGTGCCATAGCCAAATTTAGAATGAGACCTCCACTGGTATTAGGATCTTTTTTAACTCCTGGAAAAAAAGGAAAAAGACGGTCGATTTTTAAGTCACGAATAATAGCACACAGCACTAAAAACACTTTCGGAATTGGTTTTATTAGAAAAAAGCCACCCTCACCTTTAGCCTGATATAACGGCACAAAGATGTTGCAAGTACTGGTTGATAATATTTCTTTAGAATTGCTCTTTGCTAATTGCTGGTCTTTTTTTATTGGCTTTTAATATTTATTGCGACAGTAAGCGTTAGAAAAAAGAAAATTTGAGCGGGTTAAAACACGCACCTTTACTTCTTTTTTAGCTTACCAATAGTGGTAGTAAGCGAAGCTTTAATCTTGCTCATAGCGACGTCTATAGCGACTTCTTTTTTATCACTTTTACTTACCACGGTGATCGGTTTAAGCTGCTTAATTCGAACTTCAATCTTACATTGTATATCGTCGGGACCAGCTTTGTCTGCATTTTGATCTGATAGGTGTACTTCAAGTCTAGTTACGTGATCGGTTAGATGCTGTAACACCTTGATAGCTTTTCAGAAACAAATGTTTCTAATCCTTCAGTGCCCTTTATGTGTTTATCTGTGTTAAGTTGTAGTGGCATAATGTTTTAATTGTTTTATCAATGAATCAGTTAAGATGTGCTGATTTTAAATCAGCCAAAACTCAAAGTTAATTGAACTATATCTGAGTCAATCGACTCAAAGGTTAATTCTTACTGTAACAACATTTCTTTACAAAACTTGTCATTTAGGCATGGAATATACTTTCCCTAATTGGATGACAAAAGTGCTGAGCTGGGCGGCGGTTTACAATATTTTGTGGGGTGCTTGGGTAGTGTTACTGCCCAACACCTTTTTTGACTGGACTGGACTGGAACCATTGACACATCCCACAGTTTGGCAAGGCACAGGAATGATTGTTGGAGTATATGGATTGGGTTATTGGTGGGCCTCATACGACCCCGTTAGACATTGGCCTATTGTAGCGGTCGGTTTTTTGGGTAAGGTTTTCGGCCCGCTGGGATTTGTGTTCAACCACTTTGTGTTAGGTGAGGTACCTTTTCAATTCTCCTACACTATGTTAACCAATGACTTAATTTGGTGGGTGCCTTTTTTCTTAATTCTAAGACATGTTCATTATACTACTCGCTGGAAGTTAAGTAAGCGCGGCATGTAATTTACCAAGCAAGTGAATATGGCTATAATAACCTTGAGACTCATAGTTGATTTTGGTTTGGTCATTCTAATTTGGATGACGCAACTAATAGTATATCCAGCGTTTTTACAAATGACTGAAGAGAAGCTACATCAATGGCATAAAACCTACAACAATATGATTACAGTTCTTGTTGCCCCATTAATGTTTACTCAACTGGGATTAGTGCTGTGGCAATTGGTTCAAGAAGCTTCGATTTACACATTGGCCTCAACTCTTTTTGTAGTCGCTGCATGGGCTCTCACATTTCTGCAAGCCGTTCCGTTGCATCGAAAAATCGCGGAAGGAAATGCAATTCATTCGTCCGCTAGAAAGTTAGTTCAAGTGAATTGGTTGCGTACACTGGTTTGGTCATTGGTTTTTGTGATTTCTCTGTGGTATTTGGCGTAAAAAGTGTCGGGCATTTCTGGATATACGAGTAGAATATTCATTTAGAAGGTCGAAATTAAAAACAGAATTAGGATATAAGGCGTTCCAAGGTTTTAAAATGAAACGCTTCAGCTTTAATTTTGATACTTTTGGTAAAAATAACTAAAAGCATGTTTAAGTCAATTATTTTTTTAGCGATTGGTACTCTTGTTTTAAATGGTACTATGGCGCAAAATTTACAAGATGATTTTGAGGGGTCCGGGACTATTTCGGTTTGGAAGCAAGATGCCAGCATTGTAACTTATCCGTTTGCTAATCCAAATAAAACCTCTAAAAACAACTCGAATAATGTGTTGAGATATGAGGATTTAGGAGGGGATTATGCCAATGTGTTTTTTGACGTAGGACAAAACATTGACATGAATAGCAATAGCAGTTTCAAGCTAAAAGTATATGTTCCTTCTTCCTCAGTTTCGGGTTCTTCGCCTAACCAAGTTTCGTTAAAATTACAAGACGGCACTATCAACCAACCTTGGACGACGCAAACTGAGATTATTCAACCTTTACAGCTGGATACATGGCAGGAGCTAATCTTTGACTTTAAAAACGGCAATTTCATAAACCTTGATGCCGGCTCGGCTAACCCAGTTGATAGAACCGATTTTAATCGAGTTTTAATTCAAGTAAATGGAGAAGCAAACAAAGATTCCGTAACGGCTTACCTTGATGATTTCAGTTCTTTTAAAAGTGAACCATCTACGACAGACTCGGTTATTTATAATAAGTTGATTTGGTCTGACGAGTTTAATGGCACTGGAGCAATTGACACCTCTAAGTGGTTTCACCAAACTAAATTACCAAACGGAAAAAGCTGGTATAACGGAGAAATTCAGCATTACACCAACCGTCAAGTGAACAGCTATCAGGCTGCAGGGGCGCTGCACATTGTTGCAAAAAAGGAAACGTTTTCTGATCAAGGAGAAACAAAAAATTATACATCAGCGAGACTAAACTCAAAAATCGCTTTTACCTATGGTAGGGTAGAGGTGCGTGCCAAGCTTCCCGAAGGCGCTGGAACATGGCCAGCTATATGGATGTTGGGAAAAAACATAGATGAACCAGGTGGGTTTTGGCAGCCTAAATACGGAACAGTTAACTGGCCAGCATGCGGAGAAATAGACATAATGGAACACTGGGGGAACAATCAAAACTATGTACAAAGTGCTATGCATACGCCTTCTTCAAGTGGAGCTACGGTTAACAAAGGCGGAAAGGTGATTCCTGGAGTTAGTAATAATTTTCATGTTTATGCAGTAGATTGGTTTGAAGATAGAATGGTATTCTCGTATGATAGCGTAACCGTATACGTGTATAAGCCCGCTGTTAGAAACATGGATACTTGGCCATTTGTAGATGACCAGTATATATTACTTAACATAGCAATTGAGCCTAGTATTAGTCCTTCATTTACTCAAAGTACTATGGAGATAGATTACGTAAGAATATTTTCGACTGGAGAGAAATACACAACTTCGACTAAAGATACAACAACGTCTTATCATTTGGAAAAGCAGCGTACCGAACTCAAGCTTTTTCCAAACCCGAGTATAGATGTGTTAAATATTGATCACAATCTTGAGGAAGAACATAAAATGAGATGGGAGGTATATTCGTATACTGGTTCTTGCGTATTAAGGGGAGATTATACGGGTAATCCAATTATTATTCGATCAATACCAAAAGGATTTTACACCCTTAGGTTGTATTCTGAAACTTTACAACTAGTCAAGCCTTTTCAGAAGCAGTAGATATTCCTTGTATTTATTTTAAGTACTTGAAAAAGGTAGTAACATGATTGGCTATCAGTTCAAGGGGCAATATGTGGGTACCGAAAATTTCTCTGCACTTATTGAAGGTATTGTAAACGTTTCTGGTATGTAGCAAGCATTAGTAATGCCTTCAATTACGGTTTTGAATGGATTCCGATTTGGTGCTAAAGGTTGGGAATTTGCCTTTGGACCTGGTTTTGGAATTGTAAAAGAATCAAGAGGATTCTTTGATGACAAAGGGCTTTTGGGCGAAAAGGGCAACTATATAAGTCAAAAAGACTTTGAGCAAACAGCACAATATCAGGAAAACTCAGATGTGTCTGCAATCGATCCTTCATATAACTTCAGCACTTTCCATTTAGACACTAGGGGAGTATCTAGACTCAATACAAGCTTTGTGGTTGGAGTAGGAAGAACATTTCGATCCGGCGCTCTAAACATTCCGGTAAACGTGTTTTACTCAGCCCGTAAAAAGGGTGGGTTTGTTGGAGTAAGTGTAGGTTTTAATGTAATGAAAGCAAAGAAAAACATAAACTCTGATGGGGGAAGGTTATAGGTTTCACATTCAATTGAAAAACAAAAAGCTCGACAATATTGTCGAGCTTTTTTAGTACACCCGGAAGGATTCGAACCCTCAACCCTCGGAGCCGAAATCCGATATTCTATCCAGTTGAACTACGGGTGCAATTGATCGTTCAAAATTAGCAAGATGTATCGCTTTTTGTCTTGATTTTAAAATATTCTACCGGCACACTTTTTTACTATTAAGGGGCATCTGCGGCCGGACATCAGATGTTGGACATCCGAACACCGAAGCCCCCTTTGAAATTCCTACTTTTGCGGCTCTTTTTTTAGAAGCTATTCAAATGAAAAAATATCCAGAATATAAAACCTTGGAATTGCCTAAAGTGGCGAGCCAAATTTTAGAAACTTGGAAAAACGAAAAAACCTTTGAGCAGAGTATTACTGTGCGCAAAGACGCTAAGCCTTTTGTGTTTTACGAAGGACCTCCTTCTGCCAACGGTTTACCCGGAATCCACCACGTTATGGCACGTGCAATTAAAGACATTTTTTGCCGCTACAAAACGCTTGATGGCTACAAAGTAGAGCGTAAAGCAGGTTGGGATACACACGGCCTTCCTGTTGAGCTTGGGGTAGAAAAAGAACTAGGCATTACCAAAGAGGATATTGGAAAAACCATCACCGTAGAAGAGTACAACCAAGCTTGCCGAAAAGCGGTAATGCGTTACACCGATGTTTGGAATAACCTAACCGAACAAATGGGTTATTGGGTAGATATGGAAGATCCATACATTACTTACAAAAGCAAATACATGGAGTCGGTATGGTACCTACTTAAAGATTTGTACAAAAAAGATTTGCTTTATAAAGGGTACACCATTCAGCCCTACTCACCAAAAGCAGGCACTGGACTAAGTTCGCACGAATTAAATCAGCCAGGCACCTACAGAGATGTAAAAGACTCTACCATTGTTGCGCAGTTTAAAGTAATTGAGGATGAAAAATCCGCTACTTTATTTGAAAAAGCAGGTAACGAGTTATTCTTTTTAGCTTGGACAACTACTCCTTGGACGCTACCATCTAACACCGCACTTACTGTTGGCAAGAACATCACTTATGTTTTGGTAGATACTTATAACGTGTACACCGAAGAAAGAATTTCGGTTGTTTTGGCTAAAGATTTATTGGGTAAGTACTTTAATCCAGAGTTTGAAAACCAAACTTCTGCTGATGTAAAAATCTCGCTTAAGACGCTGCCTTACACCATAAAAGGGGAGTTTAAAGGCGCCGATTTATTGGATATTCGTTACGAGCAATTATTGCCGTACGCACAACCATATCAAATTGCAGAAAAAGCGTTTAGAGTTATACCAGGCGATTTTGTAACCACTGAAGATGGTACCGGAATAGTACACACAGCCCCCACATTTGGTGCAGACGATGCTTTAGTAGCAAAACTTGCCGGAGTGCCGCCATTGTTGGTAGAAGATGAGCAAGGCAATGCTGTTCCTTTGGTTGATTTGCAAGGAAAATTCATTAAACAGATGGGTGAATTGGGCGGTAAGTACGTAAAAAACGAATATTACACCGATGGAGATGCACCCGATAAGTCAGTTGATGTAGAAATCGCCATTAAACTTAAGGAAGAAAACCGAGCGTTTAAAGTGGAGAAATACGAGCACAGCTATCCACATTGTTGGAGAACGGATAAGCCAGTATTGTACTACCCGCTAGATTCTTGGTTTGTAAAATCAACTGCTGTAAAAGACGAGTTGATAGCAAACAACAAAAAAATCAACTGGAAACCTGCTTCAACTGGAGAGGGTCGTTTTGGAAACTGGTTAGAAAACCTGCAAGATTGGAACCTGTCTAGAAGTAGATTCTGGGGTATTCCAATTCCAATTTGGACCAACGAGGATAAGTCCGAAATGAAGGTAATTGGTTCGGTTGAAGAACTAAAAAATGAGATAGATAAGTCGGTTGCTGCTGGAGTTATGGCGTCAAATCCGTTTGCGGATTTTGAAGTGGGCAACATGAGTGAAGACAACTACGATAAAATTGACCTACACAAGCACATTGTTGATGAGGTGATTTTATTAGACAGCAAGAACAACCCAATGAAACGCGAAAGCGATTTGATTGATGTTTGGTTCGATTCAGGCTCTATGCCTTACGCTCAATGGCACTATCCTTTTGAGAATAAAGAGATTTTTGAACGTAATTACCCGGCCGATTTTATTGCTGAAGGTGTTGATCAGACCAGAGGGTGGTTCTTTACCTTACACGCCATTGCTAACATGACGCACAATTCGGTTGCGTACAAAAACGTGGTTTCAAACGGGTTGGTGTTGGATAAAAACGGTCAAAAAATGTCTAAACGATTAGGCAACGCAGTTGATCCTTTTAAAACATTGGATAAATACGGAGCCGATGCTACGCGGTGGTACATGATTTCTAATGCTCAACCATGGGATAATTTGAAGTTCGATTTGGAGGGAATTACAGAGGTACAGCGAAAGTTTTTTAGAGCGCTGCATAACTCCTACGCCTTCTTTGCATTGTATGCCAATGTGGATGGATTTACTTATGCTGAACCAAACATTGCCATAGAAAACCGTCCAGAAATTGATAAGTGGATTATCTCAAGATTAAACACTTTAATTGAGCAAGTAAAAGCTTCAATGGACGATTTTGAGCCGACAAAAGCAACACGATTAATCCAAGAGTTTGTGGTAGATGATTTCTCAAACTGGTGGGTACGTCTTTGTCGTAAACGTTTTTGGAGAGGCGATTACTCAGAAGATAAAATCTCGGCTTATCAAACCATGTATCAGTGTTTAGAAACAGTTGCAATTTTAGCTAGTCCAGTAGCGCCGTTTTATACCGATCAATTATTTAGAGATTTAAATTCGGTATCGGGTAAAAACGATGTTCAATCGGTTCACCACGCTCGTATTCCGGCTGTGGAAAAAGCACATCAAGATGTAGTCCTTGAAGAGCGCATGGCTATAGCTCAAAAAACGTCATCGTTAATTTTAGCGTTGCGTAAAAAGGAATCTATTCGGGTAAGACAACCACTGCAAAGAGTAATGATTCCAGCCCTCGAGGAAAGTTTTAAAACTCAAATTAAGCAAGTAGAGCCGCTTATTTGTGGCGAGGTTAACATTAAAGAAATTGAGTTAATAGACCCAAATAACGACTTATTGGTAAAGAAAATTAAGCCCGATTTTAAAGTGCTTGGTCCAAAGTTCGGAAAGCAAATGAAACAACTTTCGGGTATCATAATGCAATTTGGTCAAGAGGAGATTTCGACTTTAGAAACTGATGGTAAAATTGAGGTAGTTCTAGAAGGAGAAAAGGTAGAATTAACCAAAGATGCTTTTGAAATTACTTCGCAAGACGTGCCCGGTTGGTCGGTAGCTTCTGATGGCAAAATAACGGTTGCATTAGACATAAATATTACCGAAGAGTTACATCAAGAGGGACTTGCCCGAGAGTTGGTGAACAGAATTCAGAACCTTAGAAAAGACAATGGTTTTGAAGTTACCGATAGAATTAATGTGAATATTGCAAAAAATGAAATTTTGCAATCTGCGGTAAATAGCAATTTCGATTATATTCGCACAGAGACGTTAACAGACGCGTTGAATTTTGCGGAAGGCACCTTAAACAATGGCCAGGAAGTAGAGTTAGAAGAAGGTTTGGTAACGCAGTTAGAAATCGAAAAAAAATAAAAACCTACGATTATGGCAGACGAAAAAAACAGGTATTCAGACGCTGAATTAGCGGAGTTTAAAACGCTTATCGAGGAAAAGCTTGTAGAAGCGCATAAAGACCTTGAGGAGCTTTCAACTACAATGAATCATGGCGATGATCATGGAACGGACGATACTTCGCCTACATTTAAAATGATGGAAGATGGGTCTGAAGTGCTTTCAAGGGAAGAAACGGCACAGTTGGCATTGCGTCAGCAAAAGTTTATTAGTCACCTAGAGGCGGCTATGACCCGTATTGAAAATAAAACCTATGGGGTTTGCCGAGTTACGGGTAAATTAATCCCAAAAGAGCGATTAAAAGCCGTGCCGCATGCTACGTTGAGCATTGAAGCAAAAATGGCTCAGCAGAAGTAATTAAAATACAAAACACAGTATAAAATCCCCGCAGGTTTGTGGGGCTTTTTTTATTTATTCAGATTTAAAAATGAGGGATTTGGAAAGATGTATAGAACCACGTCATTCTCAGCTTGACTGGGAATCTCAAGGCAGCCTAGAGCATCTTTTTTTAAAGCGAGTGGCAATCTACCCGCATTTTTCTGAGTTGATTTTAGGGTCTTAAAACATGAACAAAAAGTCATTAATCGCTTTAATCGTTGCTCTGGGAGTAATCATCATTGACCAATGGAGTAAATTCTGGGTAAAAATAACCATGTACCTGGGTCAAGAATTCAGCGTTGCCGGTAATTGGTTTTACATCCATTTTACCGAAAACAATGGTATGGCCTTCGGGATGGAATTCGCGGGTGAATACGGTAAACTATTTCTAACCTCATTTAGAGTTGTAGCTGTTTTTGGCATTTTGTATTATTTGATTTACCTCCTACGTAAAAAAACTACCCACACAGGATTCATTGTTTGCGTTGCACTCATTTTTGCTGGTGCACTAGGTAATATAATCGATTCAGTTTTTTACGGCATTTGGTTCAACGACTCCTACCATCAAATAGCTAGTTTTTTACCGCAAAATGGTGGATACTCCAAGCTCATGTACGGAAAAGTGGTGGACATGCTTTATTTTCCGCTTTTTAGCGGCGTTTATCCAGACTGGCTGCCAGTTTTAGGCGGAGATCCGTTTATGTTTTTCAGACCCGTTTTTAATGTTGCCGACACTGCAATTTCAACTGGTGTAATATCAATTGCTGTTTTCCAAGAACGTTTTTTTGGTAAAAAGAAAGAGCAAGAAGCAGTAATTGATTAGACCGCAATAACCTTTTAAATTCCAATAAAAAGTTCAACTGAACTCCAAAGAGTGTACTACTTTTGGCAATCAAATTTTTTGGCATGAAAGAACTAGATAACGTACTCAAGATATACAAGAAAGAAGGATTTGAAAGCGAGAAGCTAATCACAGCTTTGATTGAGCTAAGAGAAGTTTTTAAAGCAGCTGGAAATCCTACACTAACTAAAGTTACCCGCTTTGTATATGAGCATATTCAAGAGAACGGTTCTTTTGATATTGATGTTTTTGAAGAACGTACCGAAGAAGATGAAACTAGCTTTGAGTACCTATTAATGTTGATGTCTAAACCGGATAATCCTATCAATTTAGAAGAAATTCAGGAGTACAAAGCGCTCTTGATGGAGGCTAGATAAGCAATAAGCTACCTTTCTATTAGAACTTTCGTAACGTTATTCTGGGTTCCGTCCTCAGAAACTACATAAACTAGGTAAACACCGTTTACTACTGTATTGCCATTTTGGTTTCTCATATTCCAATTGGCCTGCCCCCCGTTTGATGTTATTCGCTGTACTACCGATCCACCAATATCTGAGATAATAACTTCTGTGTTATCCATAAGGCCAGAAATTCCAATTTGTCCATTGTAGTTTGGAGGAACCGGGTTAGGGAAAACCAATATATTTTCTAGGCTTTCATTACCAAGAGTTGCATCTCCTCTGTAACTGATTATTCCTTTCTCTGTAGCAATAAAAAGCTCTCCGGTATTTGGCAACAGTGCTAAGCTGTTCACGTTATTTGAATATAGTGGTGAGTTTTCTTCGGTAAAATGAGCCAATTCTTGGGTACCATCCGCAGATATTAAATAGACCCCTGCACCCCTTGTAGAAAACCATTTACGGTTTGCAGGATCTACCACAATATCTGTAATAAATTGATTTTCAAACAGCACTTGTGTCTGCCCATCTTGTTGAATTAATACTTCATTTCCATCGAATGAATTGCGTTCTAGAATATCAGCAGTGTTATAAAAAACGGTTAAACCAACATTGGTCCCCACCCATACGTTTCCGTCATTATCCTCTGCCATGGCGGTTACATCATTACTTGCCAATGCACCATTTCCGCCTCCTTCTTGGATAACAAGAAAATCGTCATCAGAAAAATCGTTTAATGTTCCGTTATGCCCGAGTACATAAATTCCAGCTCCAGGCCTGTTTTGCCATACCTGATTGTTGCTGGTGACTAAAATTTGATTGGTAACCGGAGAACCGCCTCCATCGCCATTTGCGTAGGTAATCCAAGCACCTTCAGCGGTTAGAACCTTTATGGGGTTTTCAGTTAAGCTGTTTGACATCCATAGGTTTCCCTCAGCATCATATTGAACTCCTGTAACAAACGTTGCTCCAGTATTTCCCTGCTCTTCTAGTGGACTATTTTTAAAACCATATACGTTTTTAACCGCATCGTTTTCAAAAATGATAACCCCGTTATTCATGCTTGCAGCCGCTAACTCTTCTTGATTAACAGGGTTAAACGATACGTTTAAAATATCTTGTAATCCCTCAAGTGCAGTTGTTGTTCTATCGTTAAAGTTGGTCCACTCAGAGCCATTAAAAACAGATACCTCAGCAGGTGTGTTTGTTCTTACTTGAATGTCTGAGTGTCCCCCTCCACTTACATAAATTTCGTCAAATGAGTAGTTTAGTCGAAATGCTTTGGTTGATGAGGGTCCTTCAATGAGCAGTTGGTCGGTATCAAAAGGGTTTCTACTTTTTAGCAAACCTTGAAAGTTGGTGCCAGCCCAAATTTCACCAGTGGCACTGTATTTTACTGCACTCGGAAATATTGCTTTTTCATTAAAATTAAACAAGCGTTGATTAGGGGTAACAAAATCAGCGTTTTTATACACTTCAAAACTTGTGCTGTTTGCTACAGCCAAAAAGTCTTCAAATGCATGAATATCAAAATAATCTTCATTTACATCTGCAAACAATTGCTCCCAACCAGTTGGGGCCTTTTGGTACAGTTTATCATTTTGGAACCCATTTAAAACCATTGATAAGTATAACCCGTTGCCATTTGCGACTATTGATTTGTAATTCGTAATTGAATCATTTAGAGTTGTGTCTTTAAACCAGCTTGCGGGGTCGAATAAATCGTTAGAAAGGTTGGCATAGTATACCCCAGAATCGGTGGCAGCCCACAATTGATTTTCATAAACGGCGGTTGCATTCACAAAAATATAAGCCCCTTTATTACCAATTAAAAAGGTTTCTTTTATTTCATTTCGTTGAATATCGTATTGCAACACACCAAAGCCTGTACTGATATAACAGATGTTTTCGTTGTAAAAATTAAAGTGGTTGATTTGTTTATTACCAATAATATTAGAGCGTTGTACATCAAAAACTTGAA
>CBFICO010000054.1:0-16752 GCA_965661115.1 Salibacteraceae bacterium | reverse complement strand
TCTATAACGCCATCTTCATATCCCACAAACAGAGGAGCAGATTTACCTGCACTTCCAAGAGCGCTTGCTTTAATGTTTGATAGCCCATTGATGGTGCTTAAACGACTCAAGGAATTTTCGTCAGGCTCTACGCTGAATAAACCACTTTCAGAGGCGGCATATGCTTTATCGTTAGCCAATTCAACTAGCTGAACATTACTATAGGTTAAATGGTCTTGCCATTGCCCAATAGGAACAGATTGCCCTAAAATTTGAATGGTTAAAACGGAAAAAATTATTGTGAAAAGGTGTCGCATAGCCATCAACAAACAAAAGTATTCGGTTTTTATTTTATCAGTCTAAAAGAACTATAAATGAAGGGCACCCAAAAAACTATTTTTGTGCAGTAATGGAACAAGAAAAACCCAAAGGAGTAGCCATTTTAGGCTCAACAGGAAGCATCGGAACTCAAGCGCTTGATGTAATCGAGGCACACAGCGACAAGTTTACAGTTGAGGTGCTTACCGTAAACCGGAATTCAGAACTACTCATTCAGCAGGCTAAAAAGTTCAAGCCCAACACAGTTGTAATTGCCGATGAGTCTAAGTTTAAAGAAGTTCAAGATGCGCTTTGGCCAGAAGACATAAAAGTATTTGCAGGTAAGGAGGCACTTGCACAAGTGGTAGAAATGGATTCCATTGATATTGTGCTTACGGCACTAGTGGGTTATGCTGGACTTAAACCAACGCTTGCTGCAATAAACGCAGGTAAAAACATTGCACTTGCGAATAAAGAAACGCTTGTAGTTGCTGGTGAAATTGTAACGCAATTAGCCCGCGAAAAAGGGGTGAATATTTATCCAGTTGATTCTGAGCACTCAGCCATTTTTCAGTGTTTGGCTGGCGAGTTTCACAATAAAATCGAGAAGATTTATTTGACCGCTTCTGGTGGACCATTTAGAGGAAAAACAAAAGAAGAACTCGCTAACGTTACCAAGGCACAAGCTCTAAAACACCCTAATTGGGATATGGGTGCAAAAATCACCATTGATTCTGCAAGCCTTATGAATAAAGGCTTGGAGGTAATTGAGGCAAAGTGGTTATTTGCTTTAAATACCGATCAAATTGACGTGATTGTTCACCCTCAATCCATAATTCACTCGATAGTACAGTTTGAGGACGGAAGCATGAAAGCGCAAATGGGCTTGCCCGATATGAAATTGCCTATTCAATACGCCATTGCCTATCCAAATAGAATATCGAGCGATTTTCCTAGGTTTAACTTCATGGATTACCCCAATCTAACCTTTGAACAACCCGATAGAAAAACCTTCAGGAATTTGGACTTGGCATACCAAGCTTTGGATAAAGGCGGCAACTCAGCTTGCTTACTCAACGCAGCAAATGAAGTTACGGTACAAGCGTTTTTAGAAGACAAGATCAAGTTTTTGGATATTGCAGAGATTAACGAAGCTACAATGAACGGAGCTCAGTTTATTCAGAAACCCAACTACGAAAATTATGTGAGCAGTGATGCCGAAGCCAGAGAATTGGCTTCAGAACTCATATCAAAACGCTAGCATTAACCTTTTTTATCCGCCGTAACACACATTCATCAAAGATTATTTCGTCACCTAGAACCAAATGCGCAAATTTGCGCGTTTAAATAAAAACAACAATGGAAGACATTTTAATAAAAGCAGCTCAATTCTTTTTGAGTTTATCCATTTTGGTAGTGTTGCACGAATTAGGACACTTTTTACCCGCTAAGTTTTTTGGCGCTAAGGTGGAGAAGTTCTACATGTTTTTCGATTGGAAATTTTCACTTTTTAAGTTCAAGAAAGGTGAAACGGAGTACGGCATTGGCTGGATTCCCCTAGGCGGTTATGTAAAAATTGCCGGTATGGTAGACGAATCAATGGATACTGACCAGCTCAAAAATGAACCACAAGATTGGGAATTTAGAAGTAAGCCAGCGTGGCAACGACTAATTATTCTGATTGGTGGTGTTACTGTTAACGTATTGTTAGCCATGGTTATACACTCTATGGTTTTATTTGCTTGGGGAGAGAAATATTTACCCAATGAAAACCTTACGGACGGAGTTTGGGTTGTCGATTCATTGGCTACCGATATGGGCTTTGAAAACGGTGATAAAATCATTGACATAAATGGCAATAAAGTAGAGCGGTTTTCTTCTATTACAGGTGAAATGCTTTACGGCGGAACAGTTAATGTTGAGCGCGAAAATGGAGACCAAGTAGCGATAAATATTCCAGAAGATTTTATCTCTCAACTGATAGAAAACAACAAAAAGATGTTGTTTTTATACCGTACACCGTTTATGATAGGAGCGGTTCCCAACGAAAGTCATAACAAAGAGGCAAACCTTAAAAAGAAAGACATCATTGTAGCTGTTAATGGTGAAGAGTATAAATACTTTGATCAATACAAAGGAGCTTTACAGCAGTATAAAAATCAAGACGTTACGCTTACAATTGAACGCGAGGGGTCTAGATTTGAAGAGCAAGTTACCATTAACGATAAAGGTCAGATTGGGGTTATAAATTCTTTAATTGGACTAGAGGATTTGGATAAAATGGGTTTTTACCAACTGGAGACTAAAACCTTTGGGTTTTTTGAAGCTATTCCAGCGGGAATATCTAAGTCGTACAACCAAATAGCAGGTTATTTAAAGCAATTGAAATTAATCTTTACTCCAAGTACTGGTGCCTACAAAGGTGTAGGAGGTTTTGGTGCAATTGGCAGCTTATTTCCTCCGGTATGGGACTGGCAGTCATTTTGGGAAGTAACAGCCTTTTTGAGCATCATGCTAGCGGTAATGAACTTATTGCCAATTCCTGCATTGGATGGAGGGCATGTTATGTTTACGCTTTACGAAATGATTACGGGTAGAAAACCAAACGAAAAGTTTTTGGAATACGCTCAAATGACGGGTATTATTCTACTGCTTACCATTTTCGTTTTAGCCAACGGAAACGATATTGCAAAGCTTTTTTAGCTAACAACATTTTAGTGTGAACAAAAGCGCTAGCGCTAAGGCATAAGAATTGTTTTGCCCTTGTACTTTTAGTTTATGATTTTTCGGAAAATTTCTAGTGCATGTTTGCTAGTAGTAGCCATGCTTTTTGCTCCAAGTATCAATGCTCAGGATGAAACTATGCGAGCATTTGAAAATAAAGTAGCCAAGTTTAAAAACGACACCGTTTGGACACCAACAGCACAACCCACACTTATGTTGGTTCCGTTTGAGCCAATGATGTATAAGTCTTCTATAGACCGCTCTATTGGTACAAACGATGGGACTACTTATCAGCAAATTGTTTCAAATTTTAGAACGGGCTTAGATAACTTGTTGTTTATCGAAACGGATGCGCGATACAGAGTTATCCGTATGTTGGTTGACGATGAAGACCGAAAAAAAGACCTTTTTGAAATTTACAGAACTTCTGGCAGAGACTACCGAGTAGTGGAAAAAGAAAACGAAGAAGCTCCAAAAAAAGTAAATCTACCTAAGTTGAAGAAAAAGCAGGAAGAAGAATCTAAACCGCACGGAACCAGAATGGAAAACGGCCAGATAAAATCGCACAACGATGGACAAGAGCGTTTTATGGCTAGAACTTTTAAGGAGGATGAACTATTCAATTATTTACATAGTAAGTACGGCTCTGTGCTCTATATATTCATCAACCAATTTGATGTAGGTCCAATGCCAGGACTTGACTTTAGAGCTTTTGAGGGCGATGAATATCAAAGAGAAATAAAGGTGCATTACTCTGTTTATACCCACGGTTACGAAATATTTTCTGGTGTTGCTAAAACCCATTTTTCAAGTACGGTAAACAGCCAAAAGGACATCATTGTAGAAAATATGCCTGACTTGGCAAAGCAAATTGCGGCTAGCATACCCATTTTAATGGCAGGGAAAGGAGAATAATAATGGAAATAAACCCCTATATCCTAATTATTGAGCTGTGTAGCTTAATCATCTTGTCTTACCTATACAATGTACTGGCGAAAAAGACCAATATCCCGTCGGTTATTATGCTTATTGGAACCGGCCTGGTAATTACTCAAGCATTAGATTATTACGATAGTCCTTTTGAAAGCCAAAATTGGTTTCCAATTCTGGAGTTTTTGGGCATAGTAGGTTTAGTGATGATTGTGCTAGAAGCTGCTTTAGATTTAGAGTTAACCAAAGAAAAATGGCCAATTATCTGGAAGTCTTTTCTGGTTGCTTTTTGCGCTTTGTTCGCCACCTCAGCAGTGTTTACTTTTTTGATCCAATATTTCTTTGTTGCGGAATTTAAGAGTGCAGTAATTTTTGCTATACCACTAGCAATTACTAGCAGTGCTATTGTAATTCCTAGTGTAGTAAACCTATCCGAAGAGCCTAAAGAGTTCTTGATTTATGAATCGACTTTCTCAGACATACTGGGAATAATGGTGTTCTATTTTGTGCTTCAAGGGTTTGATGCTCCCGAGGGCGAAAATGTTGCACAAAGCATAATCGTGAATATTGGTTTAACTCTAATTGTAGCCGTGGTTTTGAGTTATGCACTCACTTATGTTTTTCAGAAGATCACCTCAAATACCAAGCTTTTTTTACTCATATCCGTTTTAATGGCTTTGTATGCCGTAGGTAAGCTAATGCACATTAGCTCATTACTGATTATTCTATTTTTTGGTTTGCTCATCAACAACCATAAACTGTTTTTTATCGGCTTCATGAAAAAGCATGTTGACGATGAAAAAATTTTAGAAACACTAGATTACTTTAAAGTGATTACGCTTGAATCCTCCTTTGTGGTGCGCACCTTATTTTTTGTTGTGTTTGGTATGAGCATTAGCATAGCGAGTTTAATCAATGTAGAAGTATTGATTTTAGCGTTGATATTTTTAGGGGTGCTTTTCATAGTTAGATACATCTTCTTCAGATTTATAGCTAATCATTTTATGCTCCCTTCTTTGTTTGTTTCGCCAAGAGGATTAATTACTATTATGCTGTTTTTTAGCATTCCAGCTCATTACAGCATTCCTTTATTTGATAATGGAGTGTTGCTGTATATGATTCTTGTAAGCAGCGGAATAATGACATTAGCGTTACTGACGAGAGATAAAGAAGAAAACCTTCCAGGCATCTTAAAAGCTACAAGTAGATTCATGAAACCAGAGGATGGCCAAGAAACTGAAGAACAATAAAAAGACACTATAGAAGGAGAAAATAACGACAACAATGGATATTAAAACAACGCTTCAAGAACTAGGAATAAAATCAGAGAATATTGGAACGAGTACTGGAAGAAACTGGCTTGAAGGAAAGGAATATATTTCCTCATACTCACCAATTGATGGAAAGCTAATTGGCAAGGTCTCGGTTTCTACCGCAGCCGATTACGAAAAGGTGATGCAAAAAGCCGAAGAGGCTTTTGTAGTATGGCGAAATGTTCCTGCCCCTAAACGTGGTGAAATTGTGCGTTTGTTCGGAGAAAAACTACGAGAGAAGAAAGAAGCGCTGGGTATGTTGGTGACCTATGAAATGGGTAAATCGAATCAGGAAGGTTTAGGCGAAGTGCAGGAGATGATAGATATCTGTGATTTTGCCGTTGGGTTATCTCGTCAGCTTTATGGCCTTACCATGCATTCCGAGCGTCCAGGGCATAGAATGTATGAGCAGTGGCATCCTATTGGAGTTGTTGGAATTATATCTGCTTTTAACTTTCCGGTAGCCGTTTGGTGTTGGAATACGGCTTTGGCGTGGGTTTGTGGTGATGTTTGCGTTTGGAAAGCTTCAGAAAAAGCACCTTTATGTGCCGTGGCTTGTCAAAACATATTCAATGAAGTATTAGAAGAAAACGATTTGCCTGAAGGACTGTGTTCAATCATTAACGGAGATTATAAGGTAGGCGAATTAATGACTCAAGACACTCGTATTCCATTAGTTTCAGCAACTGGTTCTATTAGAATGGGAAAAATAGTTGGAGCAGAAGTTGCCAAACGTTTAGGCCGTTCTTTGCTTGAATTAGGCGGAAACAATGCAATTATTATTACACCAGATGCTGACCTTGAATTAACCATTATTGGAGCTGTGTTTGGCGCTGTGGGTACGGCAGGACAACGCTGTACATCTACCAGAAGACTTATTATTCACGAAAGTATTTACGATACTGTTGTTTCAAAACTTACTACCGCTTATGCTCAATTACGAGTAGGAAACCCCTTGGATACCAACAACCATGTTGGCCCACTCATCGACACAGATGCGGTTAAAATGTACAGCAATGCGTTGGCAGAAGTTCAAAAATCAGGAGGAAAACTATTGGTTGAAGGGGGAGTTTTATCTGGCGAAGGTTATGAGTCGGGTTGCTACGTAAAGCCTGCTATTGCGGAAGCATCAAACGACTATCAAATTGTAAAAAACGAAACCTTTGCGCCAATTTTATATGTAATGAAATACAACACCCTAGAAGAAGCAATTGCAATGCAGAACGGTGTAAAACAGGGGCTCTCTTCAGCTATTATGACTACTAATATGCGAGAGGCAGAACGATTCCTTTCTTGTGCAGGATCTGATTGTGGTATTGCCAATGTAAATATTGGCACTTCAGGCGCGGAAATAGGCGGCGCTTTTGGTGGTGAAAAAGAAACCGGCGGTGGCCGAGAGTCTGGATCGGATGCTTGGAAAGCCTACATGCGCAGACAAACAAATACCATTAATTACTCAACCCAATTGCCTTTAGCGCAGGGTATTGAGTTCGACTTTTAGAATTGGTAGCGTAGCCCAAGTTTTCCTCCGAAACCTGATACTTGATCTGGTTTTATGTTTTTAAACGAACCTATCAAAGTGCTACTATAAACTGGTTGTGCATTTACTGCAATAGTTGGAGTAATATCGTAGCCAACACCAACGGATACGGTGTAGCTTAAGGTGATTGGGTTGAGGTCTGAGCTAGTAACAGGTGAACGCAGAGCTTCGTGTTTTTCGTTGTATTTAAACCCGTTATAATTGGTTAACACACCAACATTTACCCCCGCAGATACATTAGCAAAAAAGCGCTTGTGTTCCACTTCGTAACCAATGTAAAGTGGTAGTGTTATATAATCGAGGTTGTATGCTAAAGCAACTGATTTTTCATCGTTTGTAGTGCTAGAAGAAACAATGGTATCATGGGTTGTCACAAAGTTTGAGTCAACAGAATAAACCGCTTGTGCAATGTCAAAATTCGAAGTATTGGCAGCGTTTTCCTCTTCAATTATATAATGCGAAAAAGTTGAATCTACGGATTGCAAGTATGTGTTGGAATTTATTTGAGTATGAGTTTCGGTATGTGATACGCTAAATTGATAGGAATACGTTTTAGCTATTCGTGACAAGCCAACTCCTAAAAAAGCAAAAACTCCTTTTCTTTTAGCCCCGATTAATAACTCTGCCCCACTTAAGCTATGCGAAGTGTAATTTGCATCGAACCCCTCGGGGGTTGTTTCTGGCAAAACATCGTTTCCAGAAAGTTGAAGGTGAATGGCATTTCCTTGCAAATACAGGTTGGTAGTTTTACCTTTTTTGATTTTAGTGCCAAACTCCGTTTCATCGGGTAGCGGACTATCTAGTTCAACTGGAGAGTTGTTGTTTTTAATTCCAGCCAGCATTGCCGTGCGCATTTTTGATAACGAACCAACTTCAATTGTTTCAATTAAAACTTCTGAGTTATTGTCAGAGCTTGTAGGTTTACTTTTCTTGTTGTTCAGTGAAAGATTATTGGTGCGCTCAATGGCTGTTTGATTGTTTCTACTATTTGATTTATTATCAGCTAAAAGTGTATTTGAAGTGGTAGCTTGATTTAATGCACTCTCTTTTTCTGATTTAAAGAGACTCAAGTTGGTAAGCTTTGAGGTCTTGTTAATTGCTGAATTCTTTTCAACTAACTGGGAAGCTAGACTTGCATCGGAAAGTAAAATCGGAGAAACTCTGTGTTCTGCGTCATTAGTGATTAATAATGCCGCAATAAATACTCCTAAAGCACTTTTAAACTTAGAAATATTGGATGGTTGACTTGGTGGCAGCTTAGACGCCAAAGTCTCCCAATACGCAACTTTATAAGCGTATTGTTCAGCCCTAAAGGCGGACTTCAACAACTTGTCGATATGGTCTAAGCTCATAAAGCGATTCTGCTAATTCTATTTTGTGACTCAATAATCATTTCTTTGAGCTTACCTCTAGCATTATTCAAATGCCATTTTGAAGTACCTTCAGAAATTTTTAGAATCTCAGCAATCTCTTTGTGGCTATAACCTTCTAATACATATAATTGAAAAACTTCTTGAGAACTTGCCGGCACTTTCTTCAAAAGCTCTTTTAGCTTTTTTAGCGTAATTCCAACGTGGTCCTCTTCTTCGATTTCGAATGGTGAAATGCTAGGTTCTCTAACATATTCGTCATCGTATGATAGAACGTCTGGCTTTGAACGATGTTTACGATAATCGTTGATACAACAATTAATTGTAATTCGTTTTGCCCAAGCCTCAAAGGGAATACTAGGATCTAGTGTTTTTAAATTGGTAAGAATCTTTATGAAGGCATCGTTTAAAATAGCAACGCCATCTTCTTCGTTGTTTTTGTAGCGCATGCAAATTCCCAATAAAGGCTGAAAGCAAGTTTTATAAAGGGTTTGTTGAGCTTTTCGCTCCCCCTTTATGCAACCTTTTAAAACTTTATCCTTTACTATAATTCGCATAAACTACTTAACCAGTTTTTGTGTTCTTACCAGCCCCTTCTCATCGATTAAATTTACAATGTAAACTCCTCTTTGCCAGTGCTCCGTCTTTATTGTAGACGCAGAATTTGGCTCATGGGTTGCTTTAAAAACAATATTTCCTTGAATATCAACAATTTCAATACGTGTGGGTTGGTTATCAATTTGTAAAGTTAGGTATTCGTTAAATGGGTTTGGAAAAATCGATAGCCTTCTAACATCATTATCTATTGTTGCCGAAAGCGTTTTATCGTAAGTCACTTCTTTGTTTGAAACAGCAATAGAAACACTCAGATTGTTTGAAGAGAATGATAGCTCTGGAGCATCAGTTGGTAAACCTACTACATCGGTATAAACTATGTAATCACCGTCAGGAATATTAGCTATCTCAAATTGGTTATTCTGGCAAGTTGAAATAGCTTTTAGATTACCATCTTTTAATAAATAAACGGCATGTGTTTGCTGCTTACTGTTTCTGCTATCAATAATGCTACCAGTAAGTTTATATTTACCTTCTAAACGTTTTAAATCTGGCACTGGAATATCTAACGAAAAAACGGTGTCATTGCTTAACTCAATTACACTTGCTTTATTCCAATAAAGGCCACCCCCATGGTATGCTGGCGCTGCTTGATTTCCGTTTTTGGGTATGGCTTTTAAAATAAACTTTCCTGATTTATTGAGCAGAAATCGATAGGTGCCTATGTACTTAGAGTTAATTTCTTCAAGAAATTGAAGTTGCTTAGTTTGTTCGTTGTATTGAAATAATTGAAGCTTAAAATCATTTGCTTGAACATTGATGTTTGAATTTACAACCCGACCTGTAAAAATTTGGAAGTTACCATTTGGGCAGTAGTTGAAGTTAAATACCGAGGTGTCTTCTGGGTTATAAATTTTGGATAACTGTTTTTGTTGATCGTCGCATTGATTTATTGAGGTGTAGATAATTCCACTGGCGGCATTGGGTGTTCCTAAAGTTTTAAGATAATTACCATGTAAATCGGTCACGGCACTGTCTGAGTAATCATAGGGTGAGTTTAAACTAAACTTTACAGTTACATTGGGTAGTGGCTTTCCATTGTAATTAATATTTCCGCGAACAGTAGTAGATTGAACAAAGGCACAAAGGTTAAAGTTGATGGTTTCAAATTGAGTATGCGAATGGAACTCTTTAAATACGTTGTGTGTATCCCGAACACAATTCAGCATAAATACTGCTAGAACTCCTTCTGTGGTTTTCGGAGTAACCTGCAAAGTATAATTACCGTTGTTGTCTGTTAATGTTGAGGTGTCAATTCCCGCACCTGTTACAAACACCCTTTTAAACCGAACATCTTTACCGAATTGTGTAGCCTTTCCCGAAATTGTTATAGCTGCATTTCCATTTATAATGAAAACGAGTATTAATAAAAACGTTATCAATAATTGAACAGCGTAATTCAACACAACAATGCTAGGCTAATAAAACAAGTAAAGATACATGGGGTTGGTTAAACTTGCCTATTATCTGAACTCAGCTATAATGTTTTGAGTAAACCTAAACTTTATATCATCCTTTAGCATAGGAAGTGGTTCTGTTAGATTGAAATCGCTCAGTGAAATTTTTCCGTTACCTGTTACCAAATAGGTGTGGGTTTCGTTTGTCATATGAGTTGCCGAAGTTAGTGTAATTGGAACTGTACCAGAAATCCCGTTAATTACCGCTTTGCATTGTGCGTAAATAGGCTCTTTTTTCTTACTGCTGTAATTGAGTTCAAGTGGATCTATTTTCACCTCTAAAACAAAGGCATCGAATCCTGCCGCTTCTATTGCCTTATCAAATTCTACATTATCTGACTGAATAGAAGTAGGGTCAAGCGTTATGATGGATTTGTTTTGCATAGGATCTATTTGAGCTTCTGCTTCTTTAGCGGTACCGTTAATAGCAACATTGTTTTGGTTAATGGTTTTTATTTCTATCGTTATTTTACTGGATTGAACAGATATTTGAGCTTTTCCGCTCATTGTAAAAAAAGTGATTATGAGAGTTGAAACTGTTAGCGTGAAGATATTTTTCATTGCGAATGTTTTTACAGGATACATATTTAGTTTACTAGTACTAGTATTATGCCATAAAGTTACATCACAATTGCCTTGCTACGTTGAGTAAACTCCACCAGGTAAACTTCTAATTGCACCTTTTAATTCAAGACTTAATAAAGTTCCTGCAATTGCACTACTTGACTGCTGAACTTTAGCAGCTAATTCGTCCCTTTTTACGTTTTTTGATTCCGTAATAATTTCGTATAAGAGCTTTTCATCTCCTTCTAAATCAAGAAATAAACTGATCTGTGGAGCAGCTTTTTTAGAATTAATTTCCCAGCCCATAGCTTCAATTAAATCTGCACCCTTAGTAATAAGTCCTGCCACGTTTTTTCGGATGAGTAAATTGGTGCCTTCAGAAAAAGGGTCGGTAGTTTTTCCAGGAACTGCAAACACGTCTCTATTGTACCCCGACGCCTGGTAAGCAGTAATTAGCGCACCCCCACTTGCCATTGACTCAACTACAACTACTGCATCGCACATTCCAGCTACTATTCTGTTCCTTTTCGGAAAATTTTCTCTGTTGGGGATGGTGTCAGTTACAAATTCAGTAAGTACCCCACCATTTACCCCCATTGAACGAGCTAGCTGTGTGTGTTGTTTGGGATAAATCCTATCCAAACCATGAGCCACTACTCCAACCGTGCTCACATTTTTTTCTATACATGATTTATGGGCCTGGGCATCAATTCCGTATGCTAATCCACTGCAAACCAACACATCTAAGGATGCTAATGATTCAACTATGTGATGGGTTACCTCTTTACCATAGGGAGTGGCTTTTCGGGTACCTACAATTCCAATTACCTTATCGGGATTAGCATTTATATTTCCATTACCGTATAGTATTATGGGGTGGTCTGAACAATGCAATAATCTTCTTGGGAAGTTATCATGCTCATAGTAGAAGACTTCAATGTCGTTTTTTTCAATAAAGTCAAGTTATTTTTCAGCCTTGTGAAAAACTTCTTTATTATTTAATGCCGCAATTGCTGTGGTTCCAATATCGGGGATTTTTTTGAGGATACTTGATTTTTCTGCAAAAACAGCCTTTGCAGATCCACAATACTTAATTAGGGCCTTGGCTTTTTTTGGGCCAATTCCTTCAATCAACGAAAGGGCAATTTCAAATAAATACGGTGGTTGAATGGCTGATGATTTAAGTTATTCTTTAAAACCTACGATTATAGATACACAACCGCTGGACGGGATATCGGTAACGTTTTGAGGGTCTTTTGGAGCAATTACACTTACAGTAAAGTCCTGTGTTGCATTAACTCTAAAATCCCAATACATTTTACCAGCTTCTTGCGAGTTAAAGAGCACATTGTTGTCGTTATCTCTAACTTTAAAATGCACTCCAGTACCGAGAACTTCATGTGCACAAACCATCAAACGGTAATCCAAAAGTGAGTAAAATGTCATTATTAAACTGGCAGAGTCGCCCTCAAAAAGAGTAGCGTTGTTTATTTGTCCATTATTAGTGTATGGAGCTAAACTTGGTAAACAGTGTTTTTCTGTAAATCGCTTGCACTGAGCTTCGGAATTAAAGCTAGCAACGAAACAAAATGCAATAAAAGATAAGAAAATAATTGTTCTTTTCATAGTTCGTCGATTAAATGTACTTAGCTCTAATTTCTTTGATCTTTCCAATAATTTCCTCTAAAACTCCTCCAGGGTAGGTATATACTTTTTTGTTTCCAACAACCTCCACACCAGTTTCATCAATTTCGCTAACCTGCCTCTCAATTTTAACCTCAATCTTGTCGTAGCTCTCTTGCAGACCCTGTAGGTCTTCGGTCATTTCGGCTAAAATTTTAGGGTCTTTAAAGGAAAGCAAGTATTTTACAAGCTGTTTTAATGATACTTTTTGCTCAGCAATTCTGTCCGCAAAATTATCTTGAGGATCATTTCTATCAATTAATGAACAAGCAATGTGCAAACCCTCAATCCAAGCACCAGCTGCAACTAATGCCGCAAAACCTTCTCGCTCATTTTCTTTAAGCTGAGCATTTGCTTGCCAGTATGAGTCGGATAAGTATTTAAGTACTGAATCTTCATCATTGATATGTGTTTCAATTTGTTCAATGAACTCAGCCGTAAAAATGTTACTTAAACTTAACTCTTCTGATAGTTTTTGAACCGTTGAAAAATACTCTAAACAGTCTTGTTGTTGCTTAAATGAGTTGGCATAGCTCAAATCCGCAACGTAGATTCCAAGTGCAATAGCTTTACGAACCGAAGTGCTGTAATTTATAGAATTTAAAGAAGGATTTAGAAAAGCCTTATTATAAATAGCTCCCGATTTTTTGAGAATTCTAGCAGTTTCAATAGGAGATGGCAGCGCAAAGAAGACAATTTTAGCTCGCTGAAACCTTGCTTTGTCTTTAGTGTTAACATTTAAATCTGGGTCAACAATTTGGTCTGTAGGTGGAGTGTCAATCCTATTTTCATTGCCACAGGACATTGCGATTACTGAAACCGCAAGACCAATTGAAATGTATTTAAGTGTATTTATCATCGTTTTCTTCTCATTAATTCGCTAGCCTAGCAAATGTAGTAATATTTCTTATCGAGACTTTGCGAGTTGTAATAGGTGCTTCGCCTAATTTTGGTTGTTATTATTGCCGGATGAAGTTTACAGATACCCACTGCCATATTTATACGGAGCAATTTGATGGAGATAGAGATCAGATTATAGAAAGGGCAGAACAAGAAGGTGTGACGAGGTTTTTGTTACCGTCAATTGATGCTGAGTATATTTCGCGCCTCTCTGGTTTGGTTGCAGAGCATAAAGACATTTATGGCATGTACGGCTTGCACCCTTGTTCGGTAAAAGAGGGTTGGCAAGAAGAATTGAATAGGGTTGAAGCGCAGCTTTTTGGGGATAAAAAAACTTTTGAGCCAATTGCGGTTGGCGAAATTGGAATGGATTTGTATTGGGATAAATCATTTTTCAAGGAGCAAGTTGAAGCACTAATTACTCAAGTAAATTGGGCAAAGCAATTAAACCTGCCCATTGTAATTCATGTACGCGATGCCTTCAATGAGATATTTGAAGTACTTGATGATTTAAACGATGAAAACATGAAAGGTGTTTTCCACTGTTTTACTGGCAACTTAGAGCAGGCTGAACATGTTTTAAACTATGGTGACTTTAAGTTGGGCATTGGTGGTGTGCTTACGTTCAAAAATGCAGGCCTAGATAAAGTGATAGAGCAACTTGATTTGAAACATCTTGTTCTAGAAACCGACAGCCCATATTTAGCCCCACATCCCAACAGAGGAAAAAGGAACGAACCATCTTACATTAAATTGGTAGCTCAAAAACTATCAGAAATAAAGGGAATTTCTATCGAAGAAATTGCTCGAATAACAGAGGAAAACACTAATTCTGTCTTTTTTCCCAACTTGTGAAGCGTTAAGTAAAATGTAACTCTAAATTTGAGGTTTAAGTAAAGGCTAGGTTGAACTCTACAATTCTTATAATATATACTGGCGGAACCATTGGGATGATTCAAGACCCAAAAACAATGGCGTTAAAGCCATTTAACTTGAAACACCTTTTAGAGACCATACCTGAGTTAGAACGGTTCAATTTTAATATTCATTCTAGTTCATTCGAAGACCCGATAGACAGTTCAAGCGCGACTACTGAACTATGGAAAGACCTCATTCAAATTATTGAGAATAACTACGATAGTTATGATGGTTTTGTAATCTTACATGGCACCGACACTATGGCTTACACAGCTTCGGCATTGAGTTTTGCGCTCGAGGGTTTAGCTAAACCGGTAGTAATTACGGGCTCACAATTGCCAATTGGAATGCTGAGAACAGATGGAAAAGAAAACCTTATTTCTTCTATTGAAATCGCGGCTACTTTACCCAATAATTTTTCTGACAAAAGGGGTGAGGTTTGCATCTATTTTGATGGTTATCTTTTCAGAGGAAACAGAACCATAAAATCTAGCACCCAACACTTCGAAGCATTTGAATCTCCAAACTACCCGCCTTTAGCCGATGTTGGTGTGGAGGTAAAATTTGAAAAAGACCATTTTTTACCCAAAAGAAAAGAGGCTTTTAGAGCGCACAAATCTTTTTTGGATAAGGTAGGAGTATTGTATCTTTTTCCTGGAATTACAGAAGAAACCGTTAGAGCTGTGTTTTCGAATGAAGAAAACCAAGTTTATATTATAAGAACATACGGTTCTGGAAATGGACCTTCGTCAAAGTGGTTTTTAGATTGTATTCGCGAACAGATAGAAAAAGGAAAGACCATCTTAAATATCACTCAATGCGACAGAGGAACGGTGCATCAAGGAAAATATGAGTCGAGCACAGGTTTCATGAGCTTAGGTATGGTTGGTGGTTATGATATTACGTTTGAATCGGCGGTTACTAAAGCCATGTTTTTATTAGGGCAGGGGTTATCAAAAGAGGAGTTAGAAAAGCAATTTGTAAAACCTTTTTGTGGGGAGCTTTCAATATGAGTTTTTTTAAAGTTCACAAACAGGCAGTATTAATTCTTGCCTTGATCGCCCTCGTGCTTTATGCAAATACACTATCGCACGGTTTTGTTTTAGATGATAAAATAGTTATCACCGAAAATCAATTTACCAAACAAGGCTTGGATGGCATTGGAGATATTTTCTCTCACGATAGCATGACCGGCTTTTTCGGGAAAGATAAAAACCTAGTAGCCGGAGGAAGGTATCGGCCATTGAGTATGGCTATGCATGCAATGGAGTGGGAGCTTTTTGGAAACAACCCATTCATGTATCACTTACTTAATGTTTTACTGTATGTGCTATCTGGTTTGGTTTTATTCTACGTTTTAGCGCAGTTTTTTCCTATAAAAGACAAATCATTATTGAGCATAGCAGTTATTTCAACCGCTATATACATCGCTCACCCTTTGCACACCGAAGTAGTTGCCAACATTAAAAGTAGAGATGAAATTTTAAGTATTCTACTCGCTTTTGGCGCATTCGCATTTGTTTTAAAATGGCTAAACACACGAAAGACTGTTTTATTGATTGCATCAGCCACGGTGTTTCTGTTGAGTCTGCTTTCTAAAGAATCGTCAGTGGTTTTTGTAGGAATTGTGCCTTTGGCTATTTATACATTAATGCCAAAAAGATCTATTAAAGATGCTCTTTTAAGTGTGGTTCCTTTCTTTATAACGACTTTGGTTTATTTGGGAATTCGATTCGCGGTAATTGGTTCGGCAAAAACCGAAATTGCCAACGAGCTAATGAATAACCCGTTCTTAAATGCCAGCTCAAGCGAACAGTATGCTACTATTTTTCTCACATTACTTTATTACCTCAAACTTTCTTTTTTCCCACATCCTTTAACGCACGATTACTATCCGAAACAAATCCCTATTGTAGATTGGGGAGATGGCTTGGTGTTAATATCAGTGGCATTGCACATAGTTCTATTGGTTATTGGAATAATGGGATTGAGAAATAGAAACATATACGGCTTTGCCATCTTTACCTATTTGGGTGGTTTGGTTTTGTACTCCAATTTACTCTTCCCAATTGGCACATTTATGAACGAGCGTTTTTTGTATGTGCCTACCTTGGCAGTAGCGGTTTTAATAGCGTTTTTAGTTGTTAAGCAAACTAAAACAAAGGTTGCTATGGCAGTTTCAATTGCAATAGTTGCTTTGTATGGTTTTAAAACGATTGATAGAAATTTTGTGTGGGAGTCTGATGCTACACTTGCTTTGGCGGATATTGAGGTCTCATCAGAAAGTGCAAAGTGTAATATGGCTGCTGGGCTTGCCAAAATTGATCTTGCAAAAGAAGAACGCAGTGAAGTCAAAAAGAAAGTGTTATTAAAAGAAGGTATCGTTTTCCTTAAAAAGTCATTAGAGATTTACCCTACGTACTTCCCACCGATGATTTTAT
>CBFICO010000053.1:0-17241 GCA_965661115.1 Salibacteraceae bacterium | reverse complement strand
GTTTTTTAGGTTGTTCTCGCGCGCACCATAAACTTCTAAATACTCTTCTGCCATGTTAGTTAGAAGAGCTATTAGTGTCCACTTCTATTTCTGGTAGTTGTGTTTGAAGCATTGATTTGTAACGCTCCGTTGGAATTTTGATTTCAAATGTATCGCGGGTTTTGTTGTAAAGTTTTTTGGAGCGTAACCAAGGGTTTAGGTATTTCAGCACCTTGTAATTAATACCTTGCTCCGCAGCAAAATCTACAAAACTCGAAATGCTTGAATCTACCGAAACAACTTCATATTCAATTGAAGGGTAGAGGTCTTTGGGTCTGAAATTAAATCCAAACTGGTCTGCGTTACTCAAAATGTGTTTGGCTGCTATTATTCTGAACAAGTAGCGCGAAGTTTCTGAGTTTAAGAGTAAATCGTAGTAGTTACTTACTTTTTGTTTTTCCAATTGTTTTTGCAACCCAGTTTGCCCCATGTTGTATGAAGTAGCGGCCAGTGTCCAACTGCCAAACTTTTCCTTTGCTTCTTTTAAGTATTTACATGCTGCATAAGTTGATTTTTCAATGTGATAACGTTCATCAACTTCACTATTTACTGTTAAGCCATATTCAGGTCCAGTCCTTTTCATAATTTGCCAAAATCCGGCAGCACCTGCAGGCGATACTATTTGAGTTAACCCACTTTCAATTAATGCTAAATATTTAAAGTCATTGGGGATTTCTTCTTCAGCTAGTATTTTTTCAATTATCGGAAACCAACGGTGAGATCGTTTAATGAAAAGGAGTGTATTGGACTGCCAGTAGGTGTTAACGTGCATTTCTCGATCTAATTTTTCACGAACGTCAATTAGGTTTAAAGGAACATTTTCTCCAGCAAAATCAATAGTTTTGGGAAGGTTAAGAGCAAAGATTTTATGGTTGGCTTCAAATACTTTTTGGTAAGAAAGGTCTTCTTTTTCTTCGTAAGTTGAGTAGGTAAATAAGTACAAGCTAAAGCTGGAAACCAGCGCAGTGGTAATTACAATAAGAACAGCTTTTGACACTTTAAATTCCATTTACTTCTTTAAATCTTTTTTTTGTTTTAGGTAATTGCGTAATTCCAAACAGTACTCCGAAAACTATTATAAACCAACTCCCAAACAGCATTGTGTATTTAACATCCCAAACCTTATAAACGTTCACAATAATGTTGACTAGAATAAAGCTAATAGTTGCAATGCCAGCAAATATTTGAGCTACATTTCTATCGCTTAATCCTAAGTATGAAATGTGATGCGTAGTATGGTCTTTTCCACCAACAAAAGGCGATTGACCTCTTCGTAATCGATTTATTATTACGGTGAGTGTGTCACTAATTGGAATTACAAATGCAATTAGAACAATTACCAATTGCTTTGAAATCGCTTCATCAGAAACCCCAATTGCTTGATTATTCCAGAAATAAATAATACCAACAGCTGCTAAAAAGAATCCCAAAAACTGACTTCCTGTATCTCCCATAAACATTTTAGAAGGGTTCCAGTTGTAAAAAAGAAAACCAATTAAAGCTCCAACTACTCCAATCATTGAGGTTATGTGAAAATGATTCAGAGTAGGGCTTAACCAAGCAGCGCTAATTGCACAAAAGATTATGAATGCTGAGACTATAGTGGTAATTCCATCCATGTTATCGAGCATGTTTATAGAATTCATAACAGCAACAACCCACAATATGGTGAGTATGTAATTGAAAACAGCTATATCAAAAAATGAAATATATGTTCCAGTTATAATCAGCACGCCTCCACAGGCAACCTGCACCAAAAATTTGAGTAGCGCATTTGTGTTGTATGCATCGTCTGATAAACCCATTAAAAAAGCCATTCCTGCAGCAATTAAAATCCCTATGTGTTGCACATTCATGTGAATTATTGTAGGGTGGAAGAAGAGTGTGTAAAGCATGTAGGTTACCAAGAAAATAATGTAGAAGCTAATTCCACCCAAAGCAGGTTTTGAAACTGGTGACCAACGCACAATGGTTTCAACCACATTGCGGCGGCCTAAGTTTTTTGAAAACTTCAGGAATATTGTATTCATCAGCGCTGACAAGGCAACTGAAAAGCAAAATATTCCAACATACTTATAGACTACAAGGGTCTCCATAGGCTATTCAAAACTAGAAAAAGGAGAAAGGATATGCACGGCTCTAGTTGGTTTAGTCTAGGTTATTTATACACAAACGGTGAATCAAAATCCGCAAAAGAAGGATTGAGGTTGTCTTTATCCGAGAGAATTGGATTGTCAACGTTCCAATCAATATTCAGGTCTTTATCGTTCCACATTATACCGCCTTCTGAGGCTTTGTTGTATAGGTTAGAGCATTTGTAATTGAAGAGGGTATTTTCTTCGAGGGTTACAAATCCATGCGCAAAACCCGCTGGAATGTACATAGTAGCTTTATTTTTTTCAGATAACACCATTCCGAAATGCTCACCATAGGTAGGCGATCCTTTTCTGATATCTACTACAACATCGTAAACTGAACCAAATATTGCACGCACTAATTTTGCTTGAGCGTGGGGTGGAGCCTGAAAATGTAATCCTCTTAGTACACCTTTATGAACCGAAAGGCTTTGATTGTCTTGTAAAAACTCATCGTTAATTCCAATAGCTTTAAAAGCAGATTGATTGTAAGATTCAAAGAAGTATCCACGTTTGTCTTCAAATACATTTGGCTCTAACACCAATAACCCTGGAACGGGTTCATCAACTACCTTCATATATTATTTTTTCTTGTCTTTTTTATGATTTTCTGGTTCTTCGTAATAACCTCCGTAATCATATCCATAACCATAACCATAGCCATATCCGTAACCGTAGCTATAGTTGTAACTGTAACGTCCACTTCTAATTTCTACACCATTTAAAACTACTGCAAGATTTTTTAAGTTGTTTTCGTTGGCCACACGATCAACCATTTGAACAAAGTTTCTTTTACTGTATTCTGCGCGGAATATGTATAGAGGATAATCAGCGAGTTTAAGGCAATATATGCCATCAGTTACCAATCCAACTGGAGGGTTGTCAATAATAATTGTATCGTAGGTCTTTTTAAGTTCTTCTAAAATTTCTGGAAGCTTACCATTTATAATTAACTCCGATGGGTTTGGTGGAACTGGACCAGCTGTAATAAAATCCAAGTTGGTTTGCTGACTAGCTTGTATGGTATCCTCAATGTTGTCTTTTCCAATAAGTAGAGTTGACATACCGCGTTTGTTTTGAACGTTAAACCCTTTATGGATTTTTGGTTTACGCATATCCAAATCGAGGATAATTACTTTTCTTCCTGAAAAAGCAATGATACCCCCAAGATTAATGGCAACAAAGGTTTTTCCTTCTCCAGAAATCGTTGAAGTAATTGCAATAATTTTTGAGCCTGTAGTATCAGCTGTTAAAAACTGAAGATTTGTTCTAAGTGCTCTAAACGATTCAGCAAGAACTGATTTCGGTCGCTTATCAACCACCAATTGGCTAACCGGAATATTCTCTTTTACTTTAGGAACAATTCCTAAAGTACCAACGGAAGCATTGGTCATTTTCACGATTTCATTCAACGAACCAATGTGGTTATAACTCAAGTACCGGATTATTACCATTGAAATTGATAGGAAAAATGCAATCACCAAAAACATCGCATAAACTAGTTTTTTGTCTGGTGAGATAGGTGCGTGAACTGGAGTTGCCTTTTCTAGAATAACACTCTCGGGCACAATTCCCGCCTTTGCAATTGCGTACTCGGCTTTTTTCTCGAGTAGGAGGGTGTAGAATTTTTCGTTGATCGTGAATATTCGTTTTAATCTAGAATATTTCAATTCTTGTAATGGAAGTCCGCTAAAGGTAGATTCAATTTCATTCACTTTGTTTTTGATACTATTGATTCTGTTGTTGAGCTTAGTTTCCATGGAAAGAACACTCTCAATCAGTAACTTTTTTTGAATACGAACTTGATATTCTAAGTTTTGAACTCGTCCACTAGATGCAGTTACCTCGTACAAACTCTGTTCTTTTTCTACCTGCATTTCTTGCAAATAGGTTATTTGCTGCATGATATTGTCTTCAAATTGTGTTCCTGCTAAAAGAGGCAGTAACTCATGCACTTCAATAGAGTCTGATTTACTCACTGCAGCCTTCTTTACTTCTGCGAGAATTTCTTGCTCTAATTGTAGTTGAATTAGCTCCTCTTCAAGTTTGCCTAATCTATCCAAATATAAACCTGTAAGCTCTTCAGAGCCAGTAACTTTGTTCGCTAGCTTAAACTCTTGAATTGAAACTTCTGAGGCTTTTAGTTTACCGTAAACTTCATTGATTTGATTATCAATAAACTCGATAACCTGTGTTGAGCTGTGGATTTTTCTATCTAAGTCATAATCGATAAAACCATTTGCGATAGCATTTGCAAGGTCGGCTGCTTTGCGTGGGTTACCGTCGGTAAACGATATGCTAATTGATTTTGCTGCTTGGCTTAATACTTTAATGGATAGGTTCTTACTATATTTATTTACAATGGCTTTTGGGCTGTTCAATACAAAAAAGACATCATTTTCATTTTCTTTTGAGCCTTCTTGGTCTTTTTTAATAATATCAAAATCTAAGATCTTAATCTTGAAAGTAACATAAGGCAACTGGATGGGGCTAGAAAGGGGAAAGGTTTGAAAACTACCTTCTGAAATCGGTTCATCAACAGAAATATTAACCTCACTAGTATTAGGAAAATAAACGTAGTACTTGTGCTGAAAGGCTTCTGCATTTTTAACGTCATAAGTCATTACGTAGGGTGAAGACTTGTACAGCTCAAAATTTAGCACCTCGCCTTCGTTGTAGTACGTTACGTCTAGCGGTAGTTTTTTGAAAATAGTTTTTAAAAATTCTTTGGAGCGGATTACCTCCAAATCCGACATCATATCGTCGTTTTGATTTTGTCCAGCGATGTCAATCTCTAGTAGTTGAGAGGCTTTGTTAGATTCTTTAAGTTGAAGAATACTAGTACTCTGGAAAAGTGGTTGAGAATAGCGCAAATAGATATAAGCGCTTGAAAAGGCTAACACAAAGAAGAGCACAATCCACAGCAAACTTTTCTGGGCAAGGTGTACAAACAAACCCAGCTCAAAATCCTGACTGAATTTGGTTAACCGCTCTTTGTAGTGGTCAATACTCTCGTTTTTATCTTCCCTTGTGTCCTGGTACATTTAGTTATTCAATGCGGTTAATGCCTGAATGGTAGTTACCGTTAATAGTACAGATGTGAGAATACTTACAAACGGAGCAATTTCTCTCAATACGTTAGCAGCAATTCGTCTTCTTGGCTCAACATAAATAATGTCTTCTGTTTGAAGCACCATACTAGCGTGTTTTACCCCTTCAATAGTACTCATATCGAACTCGTATACCAAAGGATCTTCAGGGTTGCTGGTTTTACGAATTAGCTTAATTTTCTGGGCTTTACCAAATTCAGATAGACCTCCAGCCATTGCTAGCGCTTCAATTAAGGTGGTGTTGTTGTTTCTTAAACTTACCACCGTAGCTGCGCCAGCCGCACCCGGAAAAACAAATACCCTTCTGTTATTTACAAATAGCTGTATAAACGGGTCATTAAATGAATAGGCATATTTCTCCTGCAAGAATAGTTCGGCCTCACGAACTGTTTTTCCACCAATTTCAACTCGTCCTAAAACAGGAAGCTTTACCGTGCTATCCGTTTCAACCAAGTAGCTAAACATGGCAATGCCCTGGGGGTTCATATTCATCATATTACCGCCTCCACCTTGGTTTTGACCAGAAATGTCAATCAGTTTAAAACCATCATTTGCATACAGTCTAAAAAAGAATAAGTCGTTAGGTTGAATAATGTAACCTGCATCAACAGAGTCTTTTGTTGGAGTATCAAAAACATACTCTTTGCTTGTTTTAAGCATAATGCTTTGGTTGATACAACTGGTAAAGAATAGTCCCGAGGCCAGAAAAACAAATAGTAAACGTAGTAATTTCATGTTTGAATTTTGCGGTTGCAAATTTAACTATTTACCAAAAGTGCGTCTTATTGGCGCATATTTAACAATTGGTCGTATAAATTCTCTACGTTTTGAACTAAGGTGCTGTAGCTAAACTCTTTAAGTACCATTTCTTTTCCAGCTTTGGACATAGAGTTCCTAAGTGCATCGTCTTCAACCATTTTTAAAACGTAATTGCAGTATTTTTCTTCTTCTTCAGTTTTGGTAAGAAAAGCAGATTTATTTAGTAATACTACATTTTTAATTCCTCCAACTTCGGTACTTATAACTGGCTTTTCAGCGGCTTGAGCTTCAATTAAACTAACTGGCGTACCCTCATTTAAGCTGGTCAAGCAAACTATATCTAATCCAGCCAATGCCCAATCTACTTCTTTTACCCAAGAGGTAAATATTACATTCTCGCCATTTTTGCCATTTCCGTAAGATAAGCTTGCCGCAATGCATTGTTGTTCTATTTCTTCTTTTGATTCGCCGTCTCCAATTATTACAAAACGTACACGCTTATTGCTATTTTGCGATACATGTTTCGCAGCGTTTATAAAGAGTTGGTGATTTTTGATAGGTACTAATCTTCCAATAATTCCAACCGCAATTTCTCCTTTTTCAATTCCAAATTTTTGACGGAATGAAGCTCTCTTTTCTTCGACATTTTCTGAGAATCTTTTTAAATCAAATCCTAAAGGAATTACATGAAATTTATCTCTATCGGCAATTTTATGATCTTGACTAAGCTCTTGTTTTTGAATGTCGCTAATAGCAATTATTGCACTTGATTTTTTTGCCAAGTAGCGTTCAATGAATTTATATACTCTTGCTACAATGGGGTTAAAATAACCGTGAAAAACATGTCCGTGAAACGTGTGTACAATTACGGGAACCTTACTCGATATTGCAGCTAATCGTCCGATGGCTCCAGCTTTAGAAGCGTGGGTATGAACTATGTCTGGTTGGTATTCCGTTATAATTTGTTTTATGCGATTGTATGAACGGTAATCTTGTATTGGGTTTAGTGATCGGCGCATTTCAAGAATTACTTCAGGTTCTAAACCTAAGTTTTTTGGAATATAAAGAGAAGAAGCTTCACTAGGATCTTTATCGCCACCAATTAGTTTGGTTTCGTACTTATCGGACAGGTATCTACTTAGATAACTGGCGTTATAGGTGGGGCCTCCGACATTAAATCGATTTAGAATTCTAAGCACTTTTGGCATACCAACTACATCATGTGTTTTTTATACCAACGTTGAAAAACCATCAAATTCCATAAGGTGCCTGGTGAATTACCCACGTCTTTACTGTTTAGTCTTTTGAGTTGTTTTTCGATTGCTGTCCAATTAAAAATGCCTTGTTCTAAAACGAAGTCTTTTGAAAAAAGTTCTCCTACAATTAAATAATTGAGGTCTTTTTTTAGCCAGTCGGTTACCGGAATTTCAAAACCTTTTTTTGACCGATTGTACAATCGTTTTGGAAGAATATTCCTAAAAGTATCTTGAACAATTTTTTTTTGAATATTCTGATTGATTTTGAATTGTGTTGGAATTTCAAACGCAAAATTCACCAAGTTATGATCTAAGAATGGTGTGCGCACTTCAAGTCCGTTAGCCATTGACATGTGGTCAACTTTAAAAAGCATATCGTTAGGCAAAACCAAGTGCATATCAGTATAGAGAACGTTATTTATGTTGCCAATTTTACCAATTGATTTTAAAATTTGCTCTTTGCGTTTTTTGTAGGAATAGGCCTCGTCAGAAAGACGATGAATTTTTTGCTCATAACTTTCTTTTAGTAAATAATTTACGGTTTCCTCATTTCTGAAAGTGGCCCATTGCCAATAGCGCTCATTGGCGGGTAATTTCATGCCTTCGGCAAAACGCTGAATCTGACGATTTACGTTTCCCAATTTACTATCCCGGTTTTTAGGTAATTGCTTCATTAAAGGAGCAAGGGCAGCTGCAACTTTAGTGGAATTATTAGGGTTAATAGCTTTTAATTCAGCAGCATGTTTATTGTAGCCCGCAAACATTTCGTCCGCGCCGTCTCCGCTAAGTGCAACTTTTACTTCTTGCTTGGTTTTTTTGCTCAGAATGTACACGTTCAACGCGCTGGAGTCCGCAAATGGCTCGTCGATGTAATCAAGGCATTCTTCCACATGGTCCAGCAAATCTTGGTTAGTTAACTTAAACGTAGTATGATCCGTTTTAAATTTTTCAGCCACCTCTTCTGCATAATCGGTTTCATCAAAAAACTCGTGATCTGCAAATCCAATGGAAAAGGTTTTTAGTTTATCCGTGTATCTTGACGCCAAAGCACAAACAACAGAGCTGTCTATTCCGCCGCTTAAAAATGCTCCTAGCGGAACATCGGCAATCATTCTTTTTTGAACCGACTCTTTTAGAATCTCCATAAAATTGGTACGCGCTGTTTCGTAGGAAATTGGATTTAAGTCTTTTACTGTAAAATCAGGTTTGGGTATAGTGTAATATCTAATTGGTTGAACAGCTTCTGAGGTTAATTGATTGATGTTTTCTATAAATACATAATGACCCGGCTCTAGTTTATTAACCCGCTCAAAAATGGAATGAGGTGCTGGAATGTAGTTCAGTTGCAAATACGTAAAGAGCGAGATTTTATCAATTTCTTTTTCAATTGGATATTGCATTACGGACTTTAATTCGGACCCAAAAGCAAAGAAGTTATCTTGTAAAGTAAAGAGTAGGGGCTTTATTCCAATTCTGTCTCGCGCAATAAACAAGGATTGTTCTTGCTTATCGAAAATTGCGAAAGCGAAAAAACCGTTGAGTTTATCCAAACATTTTACTCCTTCATTGATGTACAGCTGGAGCAAAACTTCGGTATCTGAATTGGTTTTGAATTGAACTCCTTTATTGATGAGTAATTCCCGGTATACCCTGTAATTATAAATCTCTCCGTTAAATACAATCATATATCTGCCAGAGCTATCGTGCATTGGTTGATTAGCTTCTTTGTTGGTATCAATAATTGCTAGGCGCCTGTGACCAAGAGCAATTTTCCCCTCATTATAAATTCCAAAAGAATCCGGTCCTCTTTTATTTAACGCATTGGTAGCATTTGCTAATTGGTCAGAAATAGCATCGCTTGAGTCTTGAAGTGAAATTATGCCAGTTATTCCGCACATATCGCTTTTGGAATTGAATCGTGAAAGTAAGAAATGAACGTTAAGCTTCCGTTGACTTTAACTTAAATGTCTTAACAATCGAGCAAAAAAAAACCTCGCGCACAAGCGCAAGGTTTTTTTTGAATTCAATTTCTGTATTAAACGTGAATCACTTCATCGTATGCAGCGGCTGCTGCTTCCATTACAGCCTCACTCATAGTTGGGTGAGGGTGAACAGTTTTAATGATTTCGTGACCAGTAGTTTCTAATTTTCTTAGAGCTACAATTTCTGCTATCATTTCGGTTACGTTGTACCCAATCATGTGACCACCTAATAATTCGCCATATTTAGCATCGAAAATGAGCTTTACAAAACCTTCGTTATGTCCTGCAGCACTTGCTTTACCGGAAGCAGAGAATGGGAATTTTCCTACTTTTAATTCGTAGCCTGCATCTTTTGCTGCTTGCTCTGTGTAGCCAACAGAAGCAACTTCTGGGAAACAGTATGTGCAGCCTGGAATATTGTTATAATCGATTGGTTCTGGGTTTAATCCTGCAATTTTTTCTACTGCTGTAATCCCTTCAGCAGAAGCAACGTGCGCTAAAGCTTGACCAGGAACGATATCTCCAATAGCCCAAACAGTAGGGATATTTGTTTGGTAGTAATCATTTACCATTACTTTACCGCGGTCTGTTGCAACACCAACATCTTCTAATCCAATGTTTTCGATGTTAGTAGCAATACCTACTGCTGATAACACTATATCGCAATCGATAATTTCTTCTCCTTTTTTGGTTTTAACCTTCACTTTACATCCAGTACCTTTTGTATCAACAGAAAGCACCTCAGAAGAAGTCATAACCTTCATTCCAGATTTTTTGAAAGATCGACCTAGTTGCTTTGAAACTTCAACGTCTTCAACGGGAACAATTTCTGGCATGTATTCAATTAGCGTTACTTCGGTATCCATAGTTTGGTAGAAGTAGGCAAACTCAGATCCTATTGCTCCTGAACCTACAACAACCATTTTTTTAGGTTGCTTTGGAAGCGTCATGGCTTCTCTGTACCCAATGATTTTCTTTCCATCTTGAGGAAGATTTGGTAACTCTCTAGAACGAGCTCCTGTTGCTAAAATGATATTCCTAGCTGAATAAATAGTTTCTTTTCCTTTATCGTCTGTAACAGTAAGCTCAGTACCAGATTTAAGTTTACCAGTACCCATTATTACTTCAATCTTGTTCTTTTTCATTAAGAACTGAATTCCGTTACTCATTTTATCGGCAACTCCGCGCGATCTTTTCACCACTGCATTAAAATCAGCATTTGCCTCTTTAATAGTAATTCCAAAATCTTCTGCATGACTTAGGTAACTGAAAACCTGTGCACTCTTTAATAATGCTTTTGTTGGGATACAGCCCCAGTTTAAGCAAATACCGCCAAGCGACTCACGCTCAACAATTGCGACTTTTTGCCCTAACTGAGCTGCTCTAATAGCGGCAACATATCCGCCTGGTCCACTTCCTAATACAATAAGATCAAAATTCATATATCGAGTTTTTATGTGTTTGTTTTTAGCTGCGCGAAGTTAAATAATTCAGTTTGGTAATTGGATAATTATCAAATTGAAAATGTACTTCCTTCAATAGCTAATTCGGTGTTTGGGAAAACCGTTCTTGCTTCTTCTTTAATGGGCTCGAGTTTGGTGTAACGCGTGCTAAAATGACCTAAGAGCAATTTTTTACAATTCGTTTTAATGGCTATTTCGGCGGCTTGTACGTTGGTGGTATGAAAAGTATCTTCAGCACGTTGCTCATTATCACCGGCAAACGTCGATTCATGGTAAAGTAAATCGCTGTTTGATATTGCCTTAAAATAACTTTCATCTGGTTTGGTATCGGTTATAAAAGCGTATTTGCGCAATGGACTGGGGGTTTCTGCAACGTCCTCAGGTAAAATGGTTTCTCCGGCTCGTTCGATGCTTTTACCCGATTTGAGAAGCTTAATTTCTTCTACACCCAGTTTTAATTCTTGCAATGCTTCTTTCTTCAAATTGAGTGAGCGTTCAACTTCTTCAAAGACAAAACCAAAGCAAGCAATACGGTGGTTTACCGGTGTAGCGGTAACTTCAACATTAGCATCTTTAAGAATTACCTTTTCGCTATTGTCTTCCAAGAAATTGTAGTGAATATCAAATTTTAGTTTGGTGTTTACCACAGAGAGTTGAATGTTAATTATTTCTCGTAACATTCTGGTCGCGTGAATGGTCAGAGGTTTTTCCCTTCCCAATAAATGCATGGTGTTTAGCAATCCAATCAAGCCAAAATAATGGTCGCCATGCAAATGAGATATGAAGATGTGCTCAATGCGTTGAAATTTGATTCCATATTTCCGCATTTGAATTTGCGTTCCTTCACCACAATCAATAAGGTAGTAATGATGGTTAATATTAAGTAACTGACTTGTAGGATGTCTGGAGGGAGTTGGAACTGCCGAATTTGAGCCTAGAATTGTTACCTCAAACGGAGTCATATTAATGCTGAATCAATAATTTTTTCCGAATAACAGCGGCATCTTGTTTTAACTCAATAAAATAAATTCCTGGTTTGTATTGTTCCGTGATTATCTCCACGGAAGTTGATTCATTATTAACACCAATAAATTGTTTTACAATTTTTCCATTTAAATCCGAAACAGTGATTTCAAAACTGCTGTTGGCAGCAGGTAGAAGAAGCTCAAGTTTTTTATCTGCTGGATTTGGAAATAACCTAAAATCCTCGATTGCTTTGGGTGAAATTACGCGCAATGAAGCCGAATCAAGCAAATCAAATTCAATGGCCAGGCTAGTGTCGAAGGTTACAATATCGGTTACTATGTTTAATTCTAAATCAACTGTTTTTTGATTGGCTTGCTTTGGATCAGTAGGCTTTCCTGAAATCTTAATGCAGCCATTTGATCCTCCTAGATAAACACAGCTGCTTGGGTTGCAACTATAGCTTAAACCTGTGTATAAACGTGGAGCATCTTTTAATGTAACCTTAATAATTGCAAACCCCTGAAATGTAGCAGGAACAACAATGGTAACCGTTTCATCGAATGTTGAATCTACCCACGCATTAGGCAATTTATTTTTACCTAAACTGCTATATGCTCCAAATTCGGTATGTGAATTATCTGGTGTACACTGTGCTTTTACACCTAAAGTAAAAAATGACGTAAGTAGGAAGGCAAACGGAATTGCCAGTATTCTAGACATTATTCAAACCCTTTTTCAATTTCCATCATCATTACCATATCTAACGCCTCAGGAAAGGTAGGGGTTAGGTTAAGAATAGAATCGAGTTTTGAAAGTCTTATTGAATTATCAACCATATCAGAAGCACCACAAATTACAATTGTTCCTCCTGCATTTTTAGCAACACGATGTCCTACCAAAATTGCACTCAATCCGCTTGAATCACAGTAAGCACATTTTTCAATATTTAGAACAAGGTTTTTTGATTCATTATTTTGAATGGCTTCTGTAAAAATGTTTTTTAACTCAGGCGACATTACCGCATTTAATTTACTATTCTCTACATGGATAGCAGTGCAGTGTTCTAATTTCTCAACTTTAAAATCCATTCTTTGTTTTTTAAGGTGATGATATCAAATATAATAATAGAGTTAAAGTATGGAATCCTTTCTTGTTATCGTTCGATTTTTTGAGCCAACAGATATAAAATCGCCATTCTAACTGCAACACCATTCTCAACTTGGTTAAGAATTATAGCTTGCTCCGAATCGGCTACAGCACTCGAAATTTCAACTCCTCGATTTATTGGTCCGGGGTGCATTACCGTTATTTTTTTATCCAGCTTATTGAGTATCTCAGTAGTTAAGCCAAACTGCATAGTGTATTCTCTTAAACTCGGGAAATAAGAAATATCCAATCTTTCCATTTGAATACGAAGCATGTTTGCTATATCGCACCAGTTGAGTGCCTTTATCAAATCGTGTTCAACTTTTACTCCCAGTTTGTGAATGTATTTTGGAATAAGTGTAGTAGGACCGCAAACCATAACTTCAGCTCCAAGTTTTTGTAGGCAGAAAATATTGCTCATTGCCACACGAGAGTGAAGTATATCGCCAACAATTACCACTTTTTTTCCTGCAACGTCGCCAAGCTTTTCTCTAATTGAATATGCATCAAGTAAGGCTTGGGTAGGATGCTCATGTGCTCCATCACCAGCGTTAATTATTCTGCTATTTACTCGTTCGCTTAAAAACACACTTGCGCCAGGATGTGGGTGGCGCATCACTACCATATCCACCTTCATGGCCAATATGTTGTTTACCGTGTCAACAAGTGTTTCTCCTTTACTTACAGAAGACGAACCAGCAGCAAAGTTGATAACATCGGCTGACAGTCGTTTTTCGGCGAGCTCAAAGGAGAGCTTTGTTCTAGTTGAGTTCTCGAAAAAGAGGTTGGCAACGGTTATATCTCTTAGGGTAGGAACTTTTTTTATCGGTCGATTAATTACTTGCTTAAAATTATCGGCAGTTTCAAAAATGAGGTTAATATCACTAGGCTTTAGTGATTTAATTCCAATTAAATGATCTACACTTAATTCACTCATTTTTCATCTATTGTGTATAATTGAACTTCATCTTTTCCGTCGGTTTTCCCCCAATTTACAATCACCCGTTCGGAGTTTAGGCTATCTACGCGACTTCCAACATATTCGGGTTGAATTGGTAGATGTCTTTTAAAACGTCTGTCCACAAAAACGAGCAACTCAACCTGAATGGGTCGACCAAAATCGAGTAGGGCATCTAATGCAGATCGAACACTTCTTCCAGTGTAAAGTACGTCATCAACTATTACCACGCGTCTGCCTTCAATGTTATGCTCCATATTTGTTTTACTCGCCACAAGAGGAGTGCTCCCTCTTCTAAAATCGTCGCGATAAAAGGTAATATCTAATGAACCAGTTTTAGGGTCAAGTGATGGCTTCAGTTCTTTCAGTTTGGCAATTATGCGCTCTAACAAGAAAATTCCTCTTGGTTGAAGCGCTACTAAAATAGTGTTGTTAAAGTCATGGTGGTTTTCAATGAGCTGGAAACAAAGGCGAGTAATGGTAAGATTTACTCCTTTGCTATCTATTATTGTCCTGCTCTGCATTTCAAGGGGCAAATATAGATTTTTAAAGTATTGTTTAGTCCGTTTTTAAAGATTGCTACAACACTTTTTCGCTCAGGTATTTGCCAATTTTTTTAATGTCTAGTTTGCGGTAAAACTTAATTTCAAACAAACCAACACCTGAAACCCAAATTTTAAAATCACTGTCGCCATCAAAGGTGCCGGCTGTTTCTACAGAAAAAGAAGTAATGTTTTTGTATGGAAAAGATCGGTATTCTTTTTTACTGCCCGTTATTCCTTGAACGTCCATTGCAATTATGCGATTATTGGTAAACCATACCTTATCGCGGGTATGTGAGTACGCCATTTCAATGATTTCATCTTGTAGCAATAGCGACTCAATTTTAGCTCTACTACTTTCAATATCTTCTTCCTTAGTTACGCTAAATACTGCTAATAAATCAATTTTCATGTCGAGTGATTATCCAATAAATTTATATCCAGCTTGCTCAATGGCGAGTTTTATGCTTTCTGCAGAAGCATCTCCTTCAACTTTGGCAGAACCTTTTTCAAGTGATACTTCAACGCTATTTATACCTTGCATGCTGCCAAGGGCTTTCTCAACATTAGCTTTACAGTGATTGCAGGTCATGCCTTCAATTTTGTATTCGTTTGGTGCATTAGAATCTTTAGCCATTAGCTTGTTTTTTAATTTTTTAAACTCAATCAAAAGTATACTACCTATTAAAACGAACGCGGAAAAAATCTCTAACCAGCGAGGAATTAAATGCTGTTGATTATGAGCGGCTCCGGGAAGTATTTGAAACCAACCGCTAGGAAAATAAGTATTCATGATATACCCAAAAAGCAAGGCGAAAAAGCTAATAGTAGCAACATATAACATGGTGGTTTTTTTACCCAAAGCATTCCATAGTACCGTAATGGTGGCGGCATTTGTTGCAGGACCTGCCATTAAAAACACCAACACCGCTCCTGGAGAAAGGCCTTTAGCCAACAGAGCAGCCCCAATGGGTATGGAACCTGTCGCGCATAAATACAATGGAATTGACGCAATCAAAATAATGAGCATGTTCAAATTAGGAGATGTAAGGTACTGTGTAAAAAGGCTATCTGGAACAAGCAGAGTGATTCCGGCAGCTAGCAATACGCCAACAACGAGTGGGCGACTAATATCTCCTAAAAAAGAGTGAAATGAATATTCAAAAAAGCGTTTTAAGGTAATTGGTCTGTTATCCTCTTCTTGGATAACTTGCTCATTCATGTCCGATTCTTTTTGTGTAATGCTTCCAGTGAACCAACCACCAAAAACTCCACTAACAAATGCAACAAAAGGTCTAAACAAAGCCCACGGACCCGACAACATGGAGTAAGTCACTAAAATAGAGTCAATTCCAGTTTGGGGGGTGGAAATCAAAAAACTTACAGTAGCTCCGTTTGATGCACCTTGATTTTTAAAGGAAACCCCGGTAGGTATTACTCCACAAGAGCATAAGGGGAGGGGAACTCCAAGAATTGCGGCTTTAAGCGTGCTGCTAAAATTGTTTTTACCTAAGTGTTTTAATACAAAAGATCGTTTAACAAAAAGTTCTAAAAGTCCCGCTATTACCAACCCCAATAGCAAGTACGGGGCAAGTTCTTTGGTAATGCTCCAAACCTCATTAAAATAAGTTGATATTAACTCCATGGCGCGAAGTTATAGCAAGCAGAAAAGCAAACTGTCTGTTTAATATAGCTTAACTTCTAAAAGATAATTCAGCTTCTTTCTTCAGCGCAGCATTCATGGAGTTAAATCCAACTACCGTATCTTCCTTTATTGAACTGAAAATAAAACTTGAAAGTATTCCTCTGAAGCTTTCGGAATGTTTGAGCTTAGTTTGATTGTGCGAAATCTTTTTTAACTCAAAAATATGTTCCCCGTCAAATAGCCCCTTAAACCATAGGTTACCGACCCACCCGAACTTTTTATTTTCTTCCAATTCGGTAATGCAAGGTTTGAATACCATGGTTTTACCACCATTCATCAAGGTGTTTATTATGGTATTTCCTTTCTTTATTTCTCCTTCAGATTTTATAACCAAAGGATTCCATTTCGTATAGTTGTGATTATCGATAAGTATGCTCCATACTTGCTTTGCTGATGCATTAATAATAATCTCTGTTCTAATTGTTTTTTGTAAGCTCATTTCGCTACCGTTTTAAAGATTAATTCAAAAGTCCGGAAATCAACAATCTTTTGTTATTCATTTTCCGCCGTTGTTTTACCACTTTACGTCATCGAATCTATTTTAGCGACATGGCATTCAACGGTAGATTTTTACACAACATTATAGAGCAAGCTTCATCAAGAGGAGCTTCAAAGTCAACACTATTAAGTGTAACAGGTAGAGCAGAGGATGAGTTAAAATCTAAAGACTGTAGAGTTGATTATAAAGATTTTAATAAAACTTTCGAAACCGCATTAAAAGAGGTGAAAGACCCGTTGTTGGGTATTCACATGACTCAATCGATGAGTTTAACAGCGGCGGGATTAATGCTTCAAATTGCACAGAATTGTAAAACCTTTAAAGATGCAGTGGTGTTGGCGTGCAACTATGCTATGCTTGGTTGCGATTCACTACCAATGCGTTTGGAAGAGACGGAATACGCATACGAGTTGATTTTTAATTTTGATAGAACCTGGAGATCGAACTCCGAAGAAACTTTTCAGCATACCTTGGAAGGTTCCTTGTTTTTCTTGTTGAAAGAATACGAAGCGCTGACAAACAAAAAGTTTTCGCCTGTAAAAATTACCTTGGACTATACGCCCAGAGTAAGTTTTAAGGAATTGGAGAAATACTACAGAGCACCTGTATTTATTAGAGACAATAGAAATACCGTAGTTTTTAGAAAGAAAGATTTAGATACTCCAATAGCTTCGGCAGACC
>CBFICO010000052.1:0-17241 GCA_965661115.1 Salibacteraceae bacterium | reverse complement strand
TATAAGCTAAATTATTCTCAGGGAATTCGTTTCCACCACTTGCTACATATAAATCAACATCACCATCACCATCGTAATCAAAGAAGTGCGCACCAACATCTTCTTTTACTTTTTCAGAAATGAAAGCAGGGGTTTTCTTTTTTGCGAATGAGCCATTTTTTTGTTGAATGTACAAGGCACTTTCTTGGCCAAGTGCTCCACAAATAAAAACATCATCCAACTTATCTCCATTTACATCTGCAACTTCTATTTCTGGGCCATGCTGACTGTTTCGGTGTGGAAGTAATATTTCATTTTCGAAATCATCGTAATCATTTTCTACATGGGTAAAATCTAAACCTTTAATATCTTCCGCTTCAGCAAATAGGGTGTTACTTGCTTTTTCGCTTGGAGCAACTGTGGATTTCGCATTTGAAATTACATGTGTTTTGTTAATCTCTGGATTATTTAAAACGGTATATTTTCCATTATTCCAATAGATTTCAACCTTATCTACTTTATCCAAAGTTCCAATTCCAAAATGTAAAGTACGCTCTACAGAGCTAATGTAACCTCTAACCGGATTTAGTACTTGAGTCTGTTGGCCTTTACTAGTAGTAAGCACAACTTTTGTTTGCTCACCATTTATGGATTTTTCGTCTACGGCAATTCTTAAGTAGTTATTTCCGTTTTTGTCTCTTGCGTTGTTTTTATAAATGAATGCTTCTGCTTCAATGTTATTGAGAATTAAATCTAAATCTCCATCGTTATCCAAATCGGCAAATGCACTTCCCATTGAAAAAGTTTTTTCACCTAAATTCCATTCGTAGGTCTTTTTACTAAAAGTGAGATCACCGTTGTTTTTATAAATGTAATTTGCTAGTGGCGTGGAAGGTGTTCCATCAAATACTATCCGGCGTTCTTCTTTTGTTAAACTTTTTCTACTTCCGTACAATTGGTTAGTAGAATTGTTATAGTCGTTATCTCTGTCATCTAGTCTGTATCCATTTGATACAAATATGTCTTTATGACCATCATTGTCAAAATCAGCACTTATTGGTGCCCAGCTCCAATCTGTTGAGCTGATACCTGCCAACTGAGCGATATCACTAAACGTACCGTTTCCATTATTTAGTTGCATGGTGTTATACATATACTGATGTGGGAACCCAAAGCGCACTAACTCATAGAATTTTTCTGGCGCCATTGCACCCATTTGGGTTTTAATTCGCACGTGATCTTCAGCAGACATATCTAGTGCGATAATATCTAAATGACCGTCATTGTTAATGTCCGCTATATCATTACCCATGCTGTATAGCGCTATATGGGTAGTTCTTTCTTTCGTTTCGTTTTTAAATGTCCCATCTTTTTGGTTTACATACAATCTGTCTGGTGAGTCATAATCATTAGAAATGTAGATGTCTGGGTAGTTATCATTATTAATGTCGCCAACCGAAATTCCAAGCCCATATCCACCAGCTACTTCTTTATCCAAACCGCTTTCAAGCGTAATATCTATGAATTTTCCGTTATCGTTTCTATAAATTCTATCTTCAGTAACTTGACGAACCGTATACTTTTCCTTAGACAATTCCGAGTTACTACTCCAAACATTATCATGATTCATTACATACAAATCCAAATCACCATCCAGATCCATATCAAAAAAGGCTGATTGAGTGGTGTAGCCGGTATCTGCAATTCCAAAATTTTGAGCTGACTCTGTAAAAGTGAAATTACCATTATTAATGAATAAGCTGTTTTTTCTTTTTGTAGTAGGTAACCAACCTCCTTGACTTATGTATATATCCATCAATCCGTCTCTGTTTACATCTGCAATAGCTACTCCATTACACCATAAACCTGATTGAGCTGTGCCAGATTTTGCTGTAACATCTTCAAACTTCAAGCCTCCTAAGTTTTTATAGAGTTTATTGTCAACTTCGTTTCCAGTAAAGAAAATATCTTGTAAGCCGTCGTTGTCAAAATCAGCTATTGCAACGCCACCTCCATTAAACTGATATTGAAAATCATAAAATACCAGTTCTTGATCTGGACTGATGGTATTTGCGAACTTAACACCTGTTGAATCTGAGTTTAACAACTCAAACATCTTAAGCGATTTATTCAGCTTTTTTGTTTCAGCAATTTTCGATTTATTAGATTCTGATTCACAACTTGAAAATGTTATTAACCCAATCAATGCAATTATTAAGGTCGAATTAATTCTAAGCATATTTCTGTACATCTTTTTTGTCAATTTCATTGTCTGATAATATTACTAATCTTTCTACAATATTTTTAAGCTCTCTGATGTTGCCCGTCCAGTCTTTCTTCTGCAGTTCTTTAATGGCATCTTCAGATATCGATTTTTGCGCAACCCCCATCTCGTTGCATGCATTCTCTAAAAAGAATTGAGCTAACTCTGGGATGTCTTCAACGCGATCATTGAGGGCTGGGTTTTCAATTAAGATCACGCTTAATCGATGATATAGGTCCTCTCTAAAATTGCCTTCCGCAATTTCTTGTTTCAGGTTTTTATTAGTGGCGGCTAATACGCGCACGTTTACTTTTATTTCTTTTTCTCCACCTACGCGAGTAATCTTATTCTCTTGCAATGCTCTAAGCACTTTGGCTTGTGCACTAGCGCTCATGTCTCCAATTTCATCTAGAAAAATAGTTCCACCTTCTGCTTGTTCAAATTTTCCTTTCTTGGTTTTTACAGCAGATGTAAAAGCTCCTTTTTCGTGTCCGAATAACTCGCTTTCAATCAGCTCGCTTGGAATGGCAGCGCAGTTTACTTCTACAAAAGGCTTTTTAGCTCTATCGCTTTGCTGATGAAGGGCATTTGCGATTAGCTCTTTTCCCGAACCATTAGGTCCAGTTATTAAAACACGAGCATCGGTTGGAGCAACTTTAGCAATCATCTCATGGATATCGTTAATTGCTTTTGAGTTGCCAATGATTTTTTTGTTGGAGTAGCGCAGTATTTTTTTCTTTAGTGTTTTGGTTTCGTTAACTAAGGTGTTTCTGTCCAACCCATTTCTTACCATTACCAACAAACGGTTTAAATCCAGTGGTTTTGATAGGTAATCGTATGCACCTTTTTTAATACAGTCTACAGCAGTTTCTATGTCGCCATGGCCAGATATCATTATAATGTTTGACTCAGGTTTGGATTCAAGTGCCATTTCTAGGAATTCGTTTCCATCCATTTTGGGCATCTTAATATCACAAAGGATTAAATCGTAGTCATTAGATCTTACTGCTGACAACCCTTCCATGCCGTTTTCGGCTTCAGCAATAGAATGCCCTTCGTATTCTAAAACATCTCTTAATGAGTTTCGGATACTTTTTTCGTCGTCTATAACTAAAATGCTTGCCATACTATCTGTGTGCTATCCATTTCCAAAGTTCCTTGTACGATGCTTTTTTACCGTACATAAGAATACCTGTTCGATAAATTTTTGCTGCTAACCAAACCGTAAAAACGAAGCCCAATATTAATGAAACCACAGAAACTATCAATTCCCAAAGCGGGATTCCTCCTTCTCCAATACCAATGGCTACTCTAACTAACATAGCAATAGGCGAGGTGAGTGGTATTACAGAAAGCCAAAACGCAACAGGGCCTTCTGGGTTTTCAACTATAGATGTAGAAAGTACATAGGCCAGCGTTAGTGGCAAAGTGACCGGAAGCATAAACTGTTGTGTGTCGGTTTCATTATCAACTGCTGAACCTACTGCCGCAAACAATGCACTGTACAATAAGTACCCTCCTAAGAAATAAAATAGGAATAGACTAATCATTAATGGCCAGTTGGTTCTATTGATAATGTTGTCTGGGTCCATTAAATCAAATTTCTTTTGATTTACTTGTTCAAGTTGAATCTCTTTGGCAACTTCTGGGGTGACTTGAGTTTGGGCAATTTTTGCTGGGTCATAATAATCTTTGAAAATAGTTGACTGTACAGCGGTTAGAATTCCCATTGTAAGTATTATCCAAAGAATGAACTGCGTAAAAGAAACCAATGCAACGCCAATTATTTTCCCTAGCATGAGTTGGAATGGTTTTACCGAAGTAATAATGACTTCAACTATTCGGTTTGATTTCTCTTCAATTACCCCACGCATTACTTGAACACCGTATAAGAATATGAAGATGTAAATCATGGCACCAAAAAAGAACCCAACGTAAGATTTTGCTTTGTCTAGTTTTTCTTCTTCACCAGATTCGGTGTATTTAACCGAGTTTAAAACAAAATTTGTCTTTACATCATAAAACGCGTCACGTGAAATGTTGTACTGTTTTAGTTTGAGTTCCTCGACAATACTCTCTACTTTATCTTCAATCACTCTAATTACAGACCCACTAGGTTGCTTCTTATAATAGAGTTTAGAGGTATTGCTGAATTCAATATTTTTTGGGATGTACAACACGCACGTATAATCGGAATTGAAAAGCACATCTTTTGCCTGGTTGATGTTCATGCCGGTTCCGTAGTTGAATTCAATGTTCGATGTGTTTTTTAATCCTTGGAACGCAGGTGCTTTTTCATCAATCACCAATACTCTGTGTCGGATGTTTTCTTTTACGCTTAAGTAAATGACTAGCGTAAGACCTGCTGCTAGTAACAAAGGACCTAAAAACGTAATTAGCAAGAATGATTTTTTAGTCACTCTTGTTAAATACTCACGCTGAACTATTAACCAAGTTTTATTCATCTGCTCCTTGGTTTATTTCATTTACCCTTCCAATAAAAATATCGTTCATAGAAGGAACTACTTTTTCTAGTCCTGTAACACTAACATGAGGTATTACCGCTTTGAGCAAATCATTAGGCGTTTTGCCCTCTGCCAATTTTATAACGGCTGAATGAGTGTCAGTTTTAAGTGTATTATTTTCTTTCAGTTCAGCGTCTATCCATAAAGCTTTAGTGAACGCCATATGGTCACCAGAATAATTTACTCTATACTCGTTACCGCTGCGCTCTTCTTTTACTTTATCAATTGAACCTTCAAGAATTTTATTCGATTTGTAAATAAGAGCAATATCATCGCAGATTTCTTCTACGGAAGCCATGTTGTGGGTAGATAAGATTACGGTTGTGCCTTCATCTCTTAGCTTCAGAATCTCGTCTCTAATTAGAGCGGCGTTTATCGGGTCAAAACCAGAGAAAGGTTCATCTAAGATGAGCAGCTTTGGCTTGTGCATTACAGTTACAATAAATTGCACTTTTTGCTGCATACCTTTAGATAGCTCATCAATGCGTTTGTTCCACCAATCCGCAATTTCAAATCTTAGGAACCATTCTTTGAGGCTAGCCATAGCTTCAGATTTCGACATGCCTTTTAGCTGAGCCAAGTAGAGTGCTTGCTCTCCAACCTTCATTTTTTTGTAAAGGCCTCTTTCTTCAGGTAAATAGCCAATATGTTTTTGGTGTACAGGTTTAAGAATTTCCCCATCGAAAATTACCTCACCTTGGTCTGGACCAGTTATTTGATTAATGATTCTAATTAAACTCGTTTTTCCAGCACCGTTAGGACCAAGCAAGCCAAAAATTCGGTTAGATGAAATTTGCAAATCAACTTTATTCAATGCAGTGTGGTTTGCATAGAATTTGCTGACTCCGTTTATTTCTAAAATATTACTCATTTGGGGTAAAAAAAAACGCTGACAAAAATGAATTTATCAGCGTTCAAATATAATCAATCGCACTACTTTCAATTAGCGGAAGAAGTCTTTCATTCTGCTAAAGAAATTGTTTTCATTTTCACCCGGACTAGGTTCAAAATTTGAGGCCGCTTTTAATTTTTCCATCATTGCCTTTTCTTCTTTGTTTATCTCTTTTGGAGTCCAAACGTTTACCGTAACCAGCAAGTCTCCATTTCCATAAGAATTTATGCTTGGGAGTCCTTTTCCTTTAAGGCGTAAAAGTTTGCCTGCTTGAGTACCGGGCGCAATTTTGATTTTTGCTTTTCCGTCAAGTGTCGGGATATCTACCTGTGTACCTAAAACCACGTCTGCAAAGTTCAGGTAAAGGTCAAAATACAAGTTTTGTCCTTCGCGGTGGAAATGCTCGTGTTTCGCTTCCTCTATTACGATAATAAGGTCTCCAGGAACACCATCAAAGGGTCCTTCGTTTCCTTTACCACGCATAGATAGCTGCATACCATCTTCAACACCTGCCGGTATTTCAATGTTCTCAACTACTTCTTTTCTAATTTGACCGTTTTGGTCGCTTCCTTTTGCTCTACTTCCAACCGATTTTCCGCTACCATTACATGTAGGACATGTGGAGGCGGTTTGCATTTGACCTAATATGGTATTCGTAACTCTGGTTACTTGACCAGTTCCACCACAAGTGCTACAGGTAGAGTATTTTGTATCGGGGCTATTGGTGAGTTTATTCAGCTTAATTTTTTTAGAAACCCCATTGGCTATTTCTTCTAACGTAAGCTTTACTTTGATGCGGAGGTTAGAGCCTTTTACTCTTCGGCTTCTTCCGCCGCCACCGCCGAATCCACCTCCGCCAAAGCCTCCAAAGCCACCACCGAAAATGTCACCAAACTGGCTGAATATGTCGTCCATATTCATTCCGCCGCCACCGCCGAAACCACTACCCATTCCTTGGTGTCCGAATTGGTCGTAACGGGCGCGTTTATTTTCGTCGCTCAGAACTTCATACGCTTCAGCTGCTTCTTTAAAGTTTTCTTCAGCTTGCTTATCGTCTGGGTTTTTATCGGGATGGTATTTTATCGCTAATTTTCTGTATGCTTTCTTAATCTCATCTTTCGATGCAGATTTTGACACCCCAAGTACTTCGTAAAAATCTCTTTTAGACATAGCTTATTCTCCTACTACAACTTTGGCGTAACGCAATACTTTGTCATTAAGAAGGTATCCTTTCTCAATTACGTCAACTACTTTGCCTTTTAATTTTTTATCTGGAGCAGGAATTTTAGTTACGGCTTCGTGAAAGTCTAAATCAAAATCTTTTCCCTGCGCATCTATTTCTTTAAGCCCTTTGGTCTTTAATGTATTTTCAAATTTGGCGTGAATCAAATTAAAACCTTCTTTGATGGCTTTTGCATCTTCAACTTCTTCGTTGTTTTTTATGGCACGTTCAAAATCGTCTTTAACTGGAAGTAGGTCGCCGAGCACTTGGCCACTAGCATTAGAAATTAATTCTAGTTTTTCTTTAGCCGTTCTTCTTCTGAAGTTCTCAAACTCTGAATACAGTCGTAGGTATCTGTCATTTAACTCCTGAATTTGCTCTTCAGGGGTAGGTTCTTTTTTATCTTCTGTATTTTCAGAAGCTTCCGTTGTCTCAGATTTAGTTTCCTCTTGAGCCTGCTCTTCTGCTACTGACTTTTCTTCCGATTCTTCTTTCTGGTTTGTCACTTTTTCTGTACTCATTGTATGTTTTTTTTACGATAAGTATTTTGTCTAATCCTTTGCCAAACTTTTATGTTGTCATTTTGGCATAAAAAAACCCCAAAATAATTTGGGGTTGCAAATGTATATGTGATTTTTAGATTACAGCTTTTCAACCACTTTATCTAAGGCTAAGTGTAGACCAGACCCTCTTAGGTTTTTAGCTATTATAACTCCGTTTGCATCGATTAAAAAATTGGTAGGAATACCTTCAACTTGATAATCTCTTGCTGCTTTGTTATTCCAGAATTGTAAATCGCTTACGTGATATTCCCAGCTTAATTTATCTTGGATGATGGCAGCTTTCCAAGGTGCAACAGCTCTATCTAAAGATACACTGTAGATTTCGAAACCTTTAGCGCCTTTAAATTTTGCGTTTTTGTATTTATTGTATGCTGCAACTACGTTGGGATTTTCTCTCCTACACGGAGCACACCAGCTTGCCCAAAAATCTATTAAAACAACTTTCCCTTTTAAACTGCTAAGAGCAATTGGCTTTCCATCTGGGTTATTCATTACTATTTCTGGAGCCTTGTCTCCAACTCGAGTTCCAATTAAAACACCTTGATTAGGTTTTTCAGAAAACAACTCTGCGCATGGCATTAGTACAAATGCTGCAATGAGTAATCCTGATATTCCTATAAGCTTTAAAACTTTCATTTTTTTAATTTTTAATACTCGTCTCGTCTAACAATTTCTGCGCCAATTTTATTTAGTCGAGTATCTATGTTTTGATATCCTCTATCTATTTGTTCAATGTTGTGAATTATACTTTTTCCTTCAGCAGACATTGCAGCAATTAAAAGTGAAACACCAGCTCTAATGTCAGGAGATGTCATTTCAATAGCTCTTAAAGGATATTGACGATTTAATCCGATAACAGTTGCTCGGTGCGGGTCACAAAGAATAATTTGAGCACCCATATCAATTAATTTATCGGTAAAGAATAAACGGCTCTCAAACATTTTTTGGTGAATAAGAACACTTCCCTTTGCTTGAGTAGCTACAACTAATATAATGCTCAATAAATCTGGGGTGAAACCTGGCCAAGGAGCATCTGATATGGTCATTATAGAACCATCGATAAAGGTGTCAATTTCGTAGTTCTTTTGAGACGGAATAATAATATCATCGTCTTTATTGATTAGGATAATTCCCAACTTTCTGAAAACATCTGGAATTAAACCCAAATGTTCGTAGCCTGCACCTTTAATGGTGATTTCAGATTCGGTCATTGCTGCTAAGCCAATCATTGACCCCACCTCAATCATATCTGGAAGAATGGTGTGTTCTGTACCGCCTAATTCACCAACTCCTTCAATGTGAAGCATGTTGGAGCCTATACCACTAATTTTAGCGCCCATGCGGTTAAGCATATTACACAATTGCTGTAAGTAGGGCTCGCACGCAGCGTTGTAAATGGTTGTTTTTCCTTTTGCAAATACAGCTGCCATCACAATGTTGGCAGTACCTGTTACACTTGCCTCATCTAAAAGCATATAGGTTCCTTTCAAATGTTTCGCGTTTGCGCGGTACACACTTGTTTCGGGGTCATAGCTAAAAGAAGCACCTAATTTTTCAAAGCCAATAAAGTGAGTGTCAACTCGTCTTCTTCCAATTTTATCTCCACCAGGCTTTGGTATATATCCTTTTCCAAAACGACCAAGTAACGGACCAACCAGCATGATTGAGCCTCTTAACCCGCCACCTTTTTTTAGGAAATCTGGCGAGTGCAAATACTCAATATCAACGTCATCTGCCTGAAAAGAATAAGATTCTGGCCCAAGTTTTTCAACCTTTACATTGAGATTTCGGAGTAAATCAATCAACTTGTTCACATCAACGATGTCTGGTACTTTGTTGATGATGACTTTTTCAGGGGTCATTAAAACGGCACAAAGAATTTGAAGTGCTTCGTTTTTTGCTCCTTGCGGAATTATTTCTCCTTTTAGTTTTCTTCCTCCGGTAATCTCAAAAGAGCTCATGCTTTATCTTTTTCTTTTTTTGGATTTGTGATTTCTTCGTTTGTTTGGCTTGGAGCCTAAGTCAATGTTTTTAACTAATTCGGTGTCCTCTGGTAAGGTTAATGCACCACCTGAAACTCGTTGCAATTCGCCTATAATTTCATCGTCTTGAACAGAGTCTTTATTCCACATGAGGTAGGCTTTTTTCATCATGTTAGCTATCATAATGCAAAGTGCCTTTTTTTCTTCTGGATCTTCAATTCCTTTGGCGTGCTCTATAAACTCTAAAATAAGTCTGCCGTAATGTTTAAATTTCTTTTGCTCAGTGCCGTAACTTGGTTTTTCTGGTGCGCTTTTTCTTTCTTCTGGTAATGGCTTGGGAAAAGGCGAATCAACGTCTAGTTGGTAATTTGCCATAATGTGCAGGTGGTCCCACAGTTTATTGTTAAACTCTTCTACGTCTCTTAAGCTAGGGTTGTATTGACCCATTACGCGAATAATGGTTTTTGCAGCTAAATTGCGTTCTTCTCGGTTTTCAATTTCAACTGCCAGGTTTACCATATTTTGAATGTGGCGACCGTATTCTGGTATTACTAGATTGGCTCTTGTAGTATTGTATTCCATTTGTATTTATTTCACTTTCAAAAGTAGTTAAACATAACACTCTTAAGCGGTTAAAATCTGAAGCTTTGCAAAACGCAATAGGAGTTGTTTTTGGCCAGCAGATTCAAAGTTGATTACGGCTTTTTTGTTTTCTCCAGCACCGTTTAATTCTTCAACTTTTCCTTTGCCAAAACGCTGATGCAAAACGGATTGTCCTGCCTCAATTAGGTTGCTGTCACTTGGTTTAAAATCAGCATCAGTAACAATTTTAGATGGTTTAAAAGTTGGCTTTGCAAGTTTTGAAGGTTGTTTTGGCTTTGAACCAAAACTTGACCGATTTTCTTTGGGAGAATTAAATCTGGGTTGAGGAGAGTTTAAGCCTCCTGAAAAAGAAAAGTCTTCGTTGGTTGAATTTGATCTCGTTTCGCCTTGTTGTTGCTCCAAAAATTCGGGGTCAATATCTTCAATAAATCTACTTGGTTCACAATAAGTTAAATTACCCCATCTATAACGAGTATTTGCCCAGCTCAGGGTTGCTTTAATTTCAGCACGAGTAACTGCAACGTAAAAAAGCCGTCGCTCTTCTTCTAACTCAGTTCTTGAATTTACCGAAAGTTGAGAAGGGAATAAGTTTTCTTCCAGCCCAACAACATATACATAGGGAAACTCTAATCCTTTTGATGCGTGAATAGTCATTAAAGAGACCACGTTGGTGTCTTGTTTGTTGTTGTCAGCATCCGTAAGTAACGCGATGTCCTTCATGTAGTTTATGATGGTTTTGTCTTGTTCGTCTTCGGGTAAATCAACGCCCTCTTCCACCACATCATTTTCGCTAAATTCTTTAATGGCACTAAGTAGCTCTTGAACGTTTTCGTATCGAGAGACACCTTCAACAGTCTTATCCGCGTACAATTCCTTTAACACGGTTGAAGTGCTCGCAATTCGACTAGCAATTTCGTAAGCGTTTTCTGTTGGCGCCATTTTGTGGAAGGTTTCAATCATTTCTCTAAACGAATAAAGTTTGTTTAAAACAGCGCTGCTTAATTTTAATCCGTGAGCATTTGGGTTTGCAAGAATATCCCAAACACTTTTTTCGTGTTGATTAGCCGCAAGTATTAATTTGTCAACCGTGGTGTTTCCAATGCCTCTTTTTGGATAATTAATAACGCGTTTTAATGCTTCTTCATCTTTGGGGTTAATTACTAATCTAAAATAACCCAATAGATCTTTAATCTCTTTGCGTTGGTAGAATGAAAGACCACCATAAATTCTGTATGGAATGTCTTTTTTTCTGAGAGCTTCTTCCATGGCTCTAGACTGAGAGTTGGTTCTGTATAAAATGGCAAAATCGGAGTTCGATCTTTTTTCGTTGTGAATCCGATAAAAAATGTCGTTCGCTACTTCGTACCCTTCTTCGTTGTCGCTAAGGGTTTTTATAACCTTAATTTTTTCACCCGAATCGTTTGAAGTCCATACGTGTTTTTTGATTTGATCTTGGTTTTTACGAATCACGCTGTTTGCCGCATTTACTATGTTTTGAGTTGAGCGGTAATTCTGTTCTAGTTTATATACAGCAACATCTGGGTATTCCTTTTTAAAGTTTAAGATATTCTGGATATTGGCACCTCTAAACGAGTAAATACTTTGCGCATCATCACCAACCACACAAATGTTTTCAAATCGAGCGGCTAATTTTTTTAGAATTAAATACTGACTGTAGTTGGTGTCTTGGTACTCATCTACTAATATGTACTTGAATTTGTTTTGATAGTTAAGCAACGTCTGCGGATTATCTCTAAAAAGCACGTTGGTTTTAAATAGTAAATCATCAAAGTCCATGGCGCCGGCTTTAAAGCAACGTTTTTCATATTGCTCATATATAAATGCCATTTCTGGTTTTTTACTTTGAACATCTTCTTTATGAATGGTAGGGTTGTTTCTATAATTGACAGCAGAGATTAGATTGTTTTTTGCGGCTGATATTCTGTTGAGAACAAGGTTTGGTTTGTACACCTTATCATCTAAATTTTTCTCCTTAATTATTCTCTTTAATAAGCTTTTTGAATCATCAGTATCATAGATAGTGAAATTACTTGGGTAGCCGAGCAAATGCGCTTCGCTCCTCAGTATTCTTGCAAATACAGAGTGAAATGTCCCCATCCAAATGTTTTTCGACTCAGCTGGACCCACAATTCGTGAAATTCGATCTTTCATTTCTCTTGCGGCCTTGTTAGTAAAGGTCAAGGAAAGAATAGAAAAAGAGTCAACACCAGAACGAATCATATGAGCAATGCGATAGGTAAGTACGCGTGTTTTTCCTGAACCAGCTCCTGCAATAACCATTACAGGACCTTTAATATGCTCAACGGCTTTGCGTTGTTCGGGGTTTAATTCATCTAAATAACTCACACAGCAAATCTATTTATTGAGCATTTATTTAAAGTGTAAAAACGGCCACTTTTTCCCACAATTTTTTCAAATCTTGATTTTTAAAGTTAGGTGGAGCTGAATTTAAGGGTTTTTTATAGTGGTTGATATTTAATTTCTGTTCAAATGTAAGCGATTGATTTACTGCTTTTTTGCTGCTGTTATTGGGCTTGAAAAAATTATCGGAATTTATTCACAATCGCTATTGAATATCTTATAGAAATCATATACATTTGCCGCCCCGAATTTTTTGCGGGTAAATACGTATTGAAAAATAATTATTAAAAGAGATTTATGCCTACTATTCAACAGTTAGTTAGAAAAGGTAGACAAAGCAAGATTAAAACAAGTAAATCCGCTGCTTTGGATTCATGCCCACAACGTAGAGGGGTATGCGTAAGAGTTTATACTACTACGCCAAAAAAACCGAACTCAGCAATGAGAAAAGTTGCTAGGGTTAGATTGACAAATCAAAACGAGGTGAACGCCTACATTCCAGGAGAAGGTCACAACTTACAAGAGCATAGTATTGTGTTGGTAAGAGGTGGTAGAGTTAAAGATTTACCAGGTGTAAGATATCACGTAGTTCGTGGTGCTTTAGATACAGCTGGTGTTGAAGGAAGAACTCAAAGAAGAAGTAAGTACGGAACCAAGCGTCCTAAAAAATAAGGAGTATTCGTCATGAGAAAAGCAAGAGCTAAAAAATTCGAGATAACTCCAGATCCAAGATTTGGTGAAACGTTGGTAACAAGTTTCGTAAATAACTTGATGCTTGACGGAAAGAAAAGTATTGCCTTCAAGATTTTCTATTCAGCTATTGATAGAGTTTCTGAAAAGACTGGTGAAGAAGGGTTGGAAGTGTTCAAAAAAGGACTTTCTAATGTAACTCCACAAGTTGAGGTTAAAAGTAGACGAGTAGGTGGTGCTACTTTTCAAATTCCACAAGAAATTAGAGCAAGCAGAAAATTATCTCAAGCTATGAAATGGATGATTCTTTTCGCAAGAAAAAGAAACGGAAGATCAATGGCTGAGAAATTGTCTGATGAGGTTATGGCAGCAGCACGTGAAGAAGGTGGTGCTTTCAAGAAAAAAGAAGATACACACAGAATGGCAGATGCCAACAAAGCATTCTCACATTTTAGAGTATAACAGTTAAAGAAATGGCAAAAAGAGATTTAACATATACAAGAAATATCGGTATCATGGCTCACGTAGATGCTGGAAAAACTACCACTACTGAGCGTATTTTGTATTATACCGGAATCAGTCACAAGATTGGTGAGGTGCACGATGGTGCTGCAACTATGGACTGGATGGAGCAAGAGCAAGAAAGAGGTATTACCATTACTTCTGCTGCAACTACTTGTTTCTGGAATTATAGAGATAAAGAATATAGAATCAACATTATTGATACCCCAGGTCACGTTGACTTTACAGTTGAGGTAGAGCGTTCATTACGTGTTTTGGATGGTGCTGTTGCATTGATTTGTGCGGCTTCTGGTGTTGAGCCACAATCTGAAACGGTTTGGAGACAAGCTGATAAGTACGGTGTTCCAAGAATCTGTTTTGTAAACAAAATGGATAGAGCGGGTGCCGATTTCTTCAGATGTGTAGAAGAAGTTAAAGAGCGTTTAGGTGGTAACCCAATTCCTCTTCAAATTCCAATTGGAGCTGAAGATGAGTTTGAAGGTGTGGTTGATTTGATTAACAACCGTGGTATCGCATGGAACGAAGAAGATAAAGGAATGACATGGAGAGAAATTCCAATTCCTGAAAATTTGGTTGATACTGTAGCTGAATGGAGAGAAAAATTAGTAGAAGCGGTAGCTGAAACTAATGATGAGTTGATGGAGAAATTCTTCGAGGATCCGGATTCAATTACAGAAGATGAAATGTTGACCGCAATTCGCGAAGCAACTATTTCAATGGCTATTCAACCTGTAATGTGTGGTTCTGCCTTCAAAAATAAAGGTGTTCAAACCATGTTGGATGGCGTAATGAGCTTCTTGCCTTCACCATTAGATAAAGGTGCTGTTGAAGGTCACGCGGTAGATGATGAAGAGACTGTAGTAAAAAGAGAGCCGAATATTGATGAGCCATTTTCAGCTTTAGCATTTAAAATTGCTACTGATCCATTTGTAGGTCGTTTGTGTTTCTTTAGATGTTATTCTGGTAAATTAGATGCTGGTTCATATATTTTCAATACTCGTACTGGAAAGAAAGAGCGTATCTCTAGAATTTTCCAAATGCATTCTAATAAGCAAAATGCAATCGATTTTATTGAAGCTGGAGATATAGGTGCTGGTGTTGGATTTAAAGATATCCGCACTGGAGATACACTTTGCGATGAGAAAAAACCATTGGTTCTTGAATCAATGACTTTCCCAGAGCCGGTTATTGGTGTTGCTATTGAGCCTAAAACTCAAGCTGACGTTGATAAAATGGGTCTTGCACTTGGAAAACTTGCAGAAGAAGATCCAACGTTTAGAATCCATACTGACGATGACTCTGGTCAAACGGTAATCAGCGGAATGGGTGAGCTTCACCTAGAGGTTCTTATCGAAAGAATGCGTCGTGAGTTTAAAGTAGATTGTAACCAAGGTGCACCTCAGGTTGCATACAAAGAAGCAATTAAAGCTACTGTTGATCACAGAGAGGTTTACAAAAAACAATCTGGTGGTCGTGGTAAATTCGCAGACATATCTATCAAGTTAGGGCCAATTCCAGAGGATTCTGAGGTTCAAACAGGATTGATTTTCGAAAACAATATTAAAGGTGGTAATATTCCACGTGAATTTATCCCTTCTGTTGAAAAAGGATTTAAAGAGGCAATGTCAAACGGTGCTTTGGCTGGATACCCACTAGATTCTTTAAAAGTAGAATTGAATGATGGTTCTTTCCACGCGGTGGATTCAGATGCATTATCATTTGAGGTTTGTGCTAAGATGGCATACAGAAATGCTGCAAAGTCTGCCTCTCCGGTGCTTCTTGAGCCAATTATGAAATTGGAAGTAGTTACACCAGAAGAAAACATGGGTGATATTGTAGGTGACCTTAACAGAAGAAGAGGTCAGGTGCAAGGAATGGATTCAAAAAATAACTCTCAAGTTATTTCTGCAATCGTTCCTTTATCTGAGATGTTTGGATATGTAACTGCATTAAGAACAATGAGTTCAGGTCGTGCAACAAGTACTATGGAGTTTTCGCATTACGATGAAGTTCCAAAGAACATTGCAGACGAAGTAATTAAGAAAGCAAACGGAGAAGCATAATAAAGTAATCATGGCACAAAAAATTAGAATCAAATTACGCTCTTACGATCACAACTTAGTGGACAAGTCTGCTGAGAAGATTGTAAAAACTGTGAAGTCGACTGGTGCTGTAGTAAGTGGTCCAATTCCACTTCCTACTAACAAAAAGATCTTTACAGTGTTGAAGTCGCCACACGTAAATAAAAAATCAAGAGAACAGTTTGAATTGAATTCGTTCAAAAGATTGTTGGATATCTATTCATCATCTTCAAAAACTGTTGATGCCCTAATGAAACTTGAATTGCCAAGTGGAGTTGAGGTAGAAATTAAAGTTTAATTAGAGTTTATTCTTAATATTTAGAAAAATGCCTGGAATAATTGGTAGAAAAATAGGAATGACAAGTGTATTTAGCGAGGAGGGAAAAAACCTTCCTTGTACTGTACTCTCTGTTGGACCTTGTGTTGTAACACAAGTTCGTACAGAAGAAGCAGATGGATACACCGCTGTCCAAATTGGGTACGAAGAAAAGTCTGAAAAGCATACTTCCGCTGCTCTTAAAGGTCATTTTAAAAAGGCCGGAACTACTCCAAAAAAGCATGTTGTTGAATTCGATAGTTACGCCGAAGAGGTGAAAGCTGGAGATGTAATCGACAGCTCAATTTTTGAAGAAGGAGAGTATGTTGATGTATCAGGCTATTCAAAAGGTAAAGGTTTTCAAGGGGTAGTTAAGCGCCACAACTTCGCTGGAGTTGGAGATGCTTCTCACGGTACTAAAGATGTTGGTCGTGCGCCAGGATCTATTGGTATGGCTTCTACGCCTTCAAGAGTTTTTAAAGGGATGAAAATGGCTGGTAGAACAGGTGGTAACTTGGTTAAAGTTGCAAACCTTCAAGTTCTTAAAGTTATCGCTGATAAAAACTTACTAGTAGTTAAAGGTGCTGTACCTGGCCCTAAAGGTTCAATCGTAAAAGTTGAGAAGTAAGATGAAACTAGATATATTAAAGATAGACGGTTCAAAAGCTTCTAAGAAAGCGGAACTTAAGGAAGATATCTACGGTATCACACCAAATGAACACGCGATTTATTTAGATGTAAAGCAATACTTGGCTAATCAAAGACAAGGTACAGCAAAAGCTAAAGAACGTGCTGAAATTACTGGTAGTACAAGAAAGATTAAGAAACAAAAAGGTACAGGTACTGCTCGTGCGGGTAGTATTAAGTCTCCATTGTTTAAAGGTGGTGGACGTGTTTTTGGTCCAAGACCAAGATCTTACGATATCAAGTTGAACAAGAAGGTGAAAGAATTAGCAAGAAAATCTGCTCTTTCAACCAAAGCTCAAGCAAAAGAAATATTAGTTGTTGAAGACTTTAACTTAAAGTCTCCAAAGACTGCTGATATGGTAAAGATTGCAAGCGACTTAAAGCTTACCGGTAAAAAAGTACTGCTAGTGTTGCCTGAATTGAACAAAAATGTATATTTGTCGTCCCGAAATTTACAGGGTTTTAACTGTGTAACTGCTTCAGAATTAAACACTTACACTATTTTAAACACTGAAAACCTTGTGTTATGCGAGG
>CBFICO010000051.1:0-17258 GCA_965661115.1 Salibacteraceae bacterium | reverse complement strand
AAGGTTGTTCCAGTCGGTAATTCCCTCCCAATCTTCCATAGAACCATATCCCGCAATGGTATCCCCTTCAATGGCTAACCATGCGTTTTCAATGGATTTGCATTCGTTCATTTCTGCGCCAGACAAACGCGTTCGTTTATCGGTTTCGTCCTGAATAAATGCTAACTGTTTTATGTTTTTGATTAGGATTCTTCTTTCCATTGTTTTCTCTTTTTGGGGAGGTGCAAAGTAAGGTAAAGAAGACAAAAAGTTGTTCCTTCGAGTGTTTCAATTGAAGCTATAAACTGATAATTGAAATGTATCGAGAAGCGTTGTTGATAATACAGCTCGATACAATCCCGAAGCTTCGGGATCACTCGAAGTGACATGAACGAAGTTCGGCTGGTAGATCTATTCGACACATGTTTTCAACGATTATTAAAAGAGATTCCGGGTCAAGCCCAGAATGACGTAAGGCAATAAACTCACTTCTCCTTTGACTTTATCATTAACCTCAACGATTGATCGTAGGTAAGGTAACTCCAGGTCCAGTTCAGGAAAACGAAGACTTTGTTTTTGTGCCGAATATCGCCATAAGGTGCACAAACAACCAAATCATCCAAGCTAAAAATCCTTTCAGATTTGCGAAATTTAAATCGGCAACCGCCAAATTACGACCTATGGTAGCCATTGAACCTTTATCGTTATACCTAATAGGCTTTAAGGGTTGATTTGCTATTTGTTTATTTAAGTTTTTAGCCACATTCTGCGCTTGCTGAATGGCTACCTGTGCTACTTGTGGATCGCCCTTTGAGTTATCGTTGGTTAGCATAAGCGACTGGTCACCAACCACATAAATGTTCTCGTCGAATTTTGTTTGAGAAAATTCATTTACCAAAATTCTACCCGCAGGTCCAAATGCTTCTTGAGGCAGACCCTTAGCACCATTTGCTTTAATTACTGCAGCCCACAACAAGGTTTTTGAGCTAAGTTTTTCGCCACCTTTTTAAGAAATCGTATTTCCATCGTAATCTTCTACCGAACAATTTAAGCGCACTTCTACTCCTAACTTTTGCAGATATTTTAAACTCTGTTTCCCAAAAAACTCTGACATTCCATTCAATAATCTTGGAGAGCCTTCTAAAAGTGAAATGGTCATTTTAGAGAAGTCTAGCTCTGGGTAATCTTTGGGCAAAACGAATTTGCGCATTTCGGCCAAAGCACCAGCCAGCACTACTCCAGTTGGTCCACCTACTATAATTACTATGTTCATTAAAGCTTCTTGCTCCTCACTATCGGCTGTGTTTAGCGCTTTTTCGCAATTATCTAAAATGATATTTCGGAGGTATAATGCCTCAGCTACCGATTTCATAGGTACGGCATACTGCTCTGTAGTCGATTTGGTGAAAACCTTGAGTTGCAAAATAATATCGGTTACCTTGGGTTATAGTAACGGTTTCACCAAGGGTTTGAGATAGTTGATAATTTCCTTTTACAAAGTGATCTCCTGATTTGGATGACACCTCTAATCTGTGCGATTGTGCTTGTAATTGAGATATGCTGCAAATGACAACAACCAACAACACGCATATTTCTTTATAAATCAATGCTTAACGCAACATATGGCAGAGTATTAAGAACTCTGAAATTAACGAATTTTAAAAGACCATAAAAACGATGTTGGAAAGTGTTTAAAAAATACTCAATTATGAGTATTAGATAAGCCTACACACGTAAATTTGAAAGGTGTGGTGTATTATCGATATCGAAACAACTGGCACGAGTAAATACCGTGGAAAAATTACCGAAATTGCCGCCTACAAACACGACGGCAAACAAGTAATTGACGAGTTCGTTACCCTTATAAATCCCGAGTGTTACATACCCGCAGAAATAAGTCGACTTACTGGAATTACCAACCAAATGGTAGAAGATAAACCCAAATTTTACGAAATAGCTAAGCGACTAATAGAAATAACGGAGGACTGTGTTTTTGTGGCGCACAATGTCAATTTTGATTATGGTTTTATTCACGAAGAATTTGACCGCCTCGGTTTTAAGTTTGAGCGCAAAAAACTATGTACGGTTAAGCAAAGCAGAATTCTTTTACCGGGCCATCGCTCCTACTCTTTAGGTAAGCTTTGTAGAGATTTAGGTATCATTTTAAACAACCGACACAGAGCGGCGGGTGATGCACTAGCTACCGTAAAATTATTCGAACTTTTATTGGAAAAAGACAAGGATTTGGGCACAAAACTTAAACCCGAAATTCAACTCTCAAAATACCTCCACCCTGACCTTGATTTGGAGAAGGTTTTGTCTATTCCAAAAAAGATTGGCATTTACTATTTATACAACTCAAAGCAGGAGGTAATTTACGTTGGAAAAAGCACCAATTTACGCACTCGCTTAAACAATCATTTAAGGCAACCAAAAACACAAAAGGCTATAAAAATGCATGCCGAAGTGGCCGATATTTCTTACGAAATTACGGGTTCAGAAATAGTGGCATTGCTAAAAGAATCGCAAGAGATAAAAACGCTAAAGCCTAAGTACAACGTAGCGTTGAAAAGAAGTAGTTTTCCGTTTGGAATTATAGAAGAGTACGATTTATTTGGCTATCACTTGGTTAAACCAGTGAAGTTAGAAAATCACCACCAACCCATAGCCACCTTCTCGAGCTTGGCAGAAACCAAAAAATACTTAGAGCATATTTCCAAAGAATTTGGGTTGTGTTTGGGTATGTTGGGATTGCAAAAATGCAATAGGGGCTGCGTCTTTTTTGGAACACAATTATGCGATGGAGCAGCACTTTGCAATGAGGCCCCAGATACCTACAACCTAAAAGTTGAGAATGCTCTGGAACGCTTGCGTTTCGTGAGTAAAAACTTGTTCATAATTGAACCTAGCGAGGACCGAAAAACCAAACAAGTAATTGCTGTTGAAAACGGTCAATATTTGGGTATTGGCTCATATTCTATTGAGGATACACCTGGCTTAGAGGATATTTTGGATAGCATTGAATATATGCAAGACGACCGTGACTCAAGAGGAATAATTGGTCATTTTATTCGCGCTAAAAAACTAAAAGAGGTGTATGAATTTGATAGAGCAACAAATTTCGTAAAGCAGCTTATGGGTAGTGAGCGGTTTTTGGTTTGAGCGAAGGAAATCGTTCCTTAATCAAACTCAATTCATTATTCCTAATTACCTAGGATTTGTATTATCCTCTCAGATGCAGATTCGGCTCGGAACCGGAATGACGCACCTAGAAATACAAACTAATCCCTAATTCCCGCTAGCGTCTCGGTTTACGCGTAATTCCCTTCCGTTGTATTCTGCATTTTTAAAAGAGCTACTTAACTTTCCTGAGTGCTTTTTATCTAGATCAAAATAGGCGTTTAGGTTCCGCATACGGATATCGCCAATGTCTTTAGCACTTATACCAGAGTTTTTAGAAATATAGTTTCTCAAATCTGACTCGTTCATGCCATCGCGTCGTCCAAGGTTTACAAAGAAGGTTATTTCACCGTCTTTTCGTTCTTTGGGTTTACGAGTGTTTCTGCCGCCACGATCTCTATCTCCACCTCTGTCGCCTCTGTATCTGCGATCTCCTCTATCACCACGATCGCGTCTATCGCCTCTGTCGTTTCTAGCACCTCTTCTTCTATCACGATCTCTACCTCGGTCTCGGTCCCTTTTACCTGGTCTTGACGTATCGTTTAGATCTGAATGATCTTCGGAGTAATTCAGTTTGTTTAGCTCGTGACTTACCAACTTTTCAATCAAGGTATCAATATCCAACCCTTCCCATACTTCATAAGCTGCATCAAGCATTTCTTCTGTAAGGTGAATAGAACTATCGGTATCTCTAATTGATTGAAACCAAGAACGCATTCTGTTCATTTGAACATCTTTAACGCTAGGCACAGAAACACGCTCAAAATCAATCTTTAAGCGATCGGTGTATTCTTTTAATTTCCCTACTTCTCTACTATTAACGATTGCTAGAGAAATCCCTTTTTTACCAGCACGAGCCGTTCTCCCCGATCTGTGCGTATAGTATTCTCTAGAATCTGGTAAAGCGTAGTGGATTACGTGCGTTAGGTTATCTACGTCGATTCCACGGGCGGCTACGTCAGTTGCAACCAATACTTGCAACTCGTGATCTTTAAACCTACGCATTACACGTTCGCGCATAGTTTGTGTCATATCTCCGTGAAGAGGCTCTACCCTATAATCGTCTTTTGCCAAGCGTTCGGCCACCTTTTGGGTGTCAATTTTAGTTCGACAAAATATTACTCCACGCATATCTGGGTCTCTATCCAAAAAACGTTTTAGCGCGTCCATTTTATCCGAAGATTTTACCTGAGCGTATTGGTGTTCAATATTTTTGTTAACCTCTGTTCCCGTGCTTACTTTTACCTCAACAGGATAGGTCATATACTCTTTTACAATTCGTCTGATTTCTTTTGGCATAGTAGCCGAAAACAACCAAGTAAGTTTAGTGTCTGGAGTGTATTCAAGAATTTTGTCAATATCCTCTTTGAAGCCCATGTTTAACATTTCATCAGCTTCATCAAGCACCACATAATCAACAGTAGAAAGGTTAATAGCTTTACGACCTACTAAATCCAATAACCTACCTGGAGTAGCAATGATTACTTGTGGTTTCTTTTTCAGATCTCTTATTTGGCCAACAATATTGGCCCCGCCACCATAAACTACAACCGAATGAAATCCATGAATGTATTTTGCGAATTTTTCGATTTGCTCTGCTATTTGGTTTGCCAACTCACGCGTTGGTGCCACAATAAGCGCTTGAGTTTTAGATTGACTAGCATCAATGAGAGTCAACAATGGCAATCCAAAAGCTGCCGTTTTTCCAGTACCAGTCTGAGCAAGACCAATAAAATCTGTGTTATTAGCCAATAACTTAGGAATTGATTCTGCCTGTATTGGAGTTGGAGATTCGTATCCAAGCTCTGGAAAAACTTTATTTATTTCTGGTGAGAGACCTAGCTCTGAGAATTTTATCACTATGCTTTAATTTGGCGCGAAAGTACTATTAATTAATTCCTTAGCTGGTAAGGATAAATCAATGTGCTTTTTTCTTTTATGTTTTGTGCATAACACAACAGCAAGATGAGACACTAACAACCCACGGTAGGTCAGGTACTGATATTTACACGGATATAGATTTAATGAGCTTACAAGGCACTTAAATCGCCTGAACCAGAAATGTTCACATCCACTTTTGGAGAACCTTTGTAACGCACATTACCACTTCCGCTAATACTCACCTTAAGGTTATCAGTCGTCCATACAGTAGTAGTGCCTGAACCGCTAGTATTTGCAGTTACATTAGTAACTTCAGCATTTACAGTATTAATAGTTCCGCTGCCGCTAATTGAGGTATTAAGGTTGCCAATTCCACCATTAAAAACTGCAATATCACCACTTCCAGATACATTGGCAGTTAGACTAAGTACTTCGGCTTTTTAGATATCTATATCACCGCTTCCGCTTATGGTTAAATCTAGCAAGCTGCTTTCAAAGTCACCCAGAACGTTAATGGACCCAGAGCCACTCACTGACGCATCGGTTAGCGTTGGGCTAGTAATGACTACACTAACATCTTCCCCACTTAAAAACGAACTCTTCTCTTGTACTTTAACTGAACGATGCCATTTTCGGTTTTAATGTCCATTTTGTCGATTACATTTTGTTGGGCATTAACTATTACAGAATGTGTTGAACCAAAGTTGTAAGATACATCTGCTGCAAAGGCTAAATCAACCCCTGAGAAGTTTGCTACGTCTATTTTTTCTGATACCACTTCGCCTCTACCTCTTAAACGATTTGTGCATGAGGAAAATGTAAGAGCTGTAGCAAATAATAAAATTGAAGTTTTAAATAAAGTTTTCATTGTTGTAGATTTTTAAATTCACCCTTATGACAGAATAAAAATTAAATACCCCTAGTCTGGCTAAAAAATTAAAATTCTGTATCTAAATTAAATCGTTTCTTCAGTTCCAAAAGTTTAGGATTCAGCTCTGATAGTCGATTAAACCGTTCTTTATTGGTATAATAACGAATCTCTTGCTTTACCTCTACCTTGTTGTATTTCAGTGCTATGTGGTAGTTGTTAAGCTCTTTTCTAATGTAACCTAACAAGTCCGCTCTTTCGGTTGCTAAAGCAACTTCTTGTACAGTGTTTTCTATCTCCAACGTTACCGTTTCGCCATTCAGTTTTGGGTCGCTTAATTCTAAGGTATTGGCAAAACTCACCTTTCCGGTATGCTTTAAAACATCTACGTATTTATTCCAAACCTCAAAAAACTGTTCTTCGGTAAACTCCGTTTTTGGTTTGTTGGTTAATAATTCGGCTTCCTGCTCGGCAACCTGACTTTCTTCGGTTTTTTTCTTTTTGATGCTCTTTATAGAAACCAATCCAGAATCGAAACTTGAGTCGATTTTTACACGCTTAAGGATTGGTGGCACCTTAATTTCTTGCGGGGGTTTTACTGGAGATACCGGGGCTTCTTTATGCACGGTGTTTTCAGTAGTCTGCTGAGAGGTTGTTGGTAAGGCAATGTTGTTGGGTTTTAGTAAGATTTCAAAAATCTCTTCTTGTTCAAGCAGCAGATATGTCAGGTCTTTTTTTTTTCGATCGCCTCTTTTAGCGAACACAACTGCATTAGGCATAACTCCACCAGCAACCGTTTATTCTGACTCATTTTGTACTGAACATCGCACTTAGACGTGATTTTAAGGGCATACAACAAAGCTTCTTGTTCAAGTAGTTTGCTTTGCTCTCGATATTTGTCGCATATATTCTGTCCCACTTGCAATAGCTTAACGGTTTGCGGGTCTTTGCAAACCATTAAATCCCTAAAGTGGTCTGATAATCCATTTATAAAATGATGACCATCAAATCCCTTGTCTAAAATCTCGTCGAAAACCACCAACGCTTTGGCAATATCGCTATTCGCCATTGCCTCGGTTATTGCAAAGTAGTAATCGTAATCTAAAACATTCAGGTTTTCAATTACATCGTTGTAGGTAAGGGTATTTCCGCAAAAGCTCACCAATTGATCAAAAATGGAAAGAGCATCACGCATGGCACCATCCGCCTTTTGCGCAACAATGTGCAACGCATCTTCCTCCGCCTCTAATTTTTCTTGCTCTGCCACTTTTTTCAGTTGTGCAATGATGTCTGGAATTTCAATTCTTCTAAAATCGAAAATTTGACAACGAGACAATATAGTAGGCAGAATCTTGTGCTTTTCGGTGGTAGCCAAAATAAAGATGGCATGCGCTGGAGGCTCTTCTAAGGTTTTAAGAAAAGCATTAAAAGCCGCCGGAGAAAGCATGTGGACCTCATCAATAATGAAGACCTTAAAATTACCAATCTGAGGCGGAATACGAACTTGGTCTATTAAGTGTCGGATGTCATCAACTGAGTTATTACTCGCAGCATCCAATTCAAAAATATTAAAGGCAAAGTCTTCTTCTTCTACCTTGTCAATATCCTCTTCATTTATTTTACGAGCGAGGATTCTTGCACAAGTAGTTTTACCTACTCCTCTGGGTCCGCAAAAAACAAAAGCTTGTGCTAAATGGTTGTTTTTAATGGCGTTTTCTAACGTACGCGTAATCGAAGCTTGACCCACAACATCTTCAAATGTTTGAGGTCTGTATTTGCGCGCCGATACTACGTAGTTTTCCATAGATGAACAAATTTAGTTGAATGGTTTTCGCTAGCTAATTTTGAGTGAGGTTTACTTGTTAACAAGTTATTCAGAGCCGATTTTAAACAGACAAATTCCCACTTGTTTTTCTGATGAGAAAATCCTTGTATAAACTGCTTTAAATGAGTACTTTTGCCGGCTGATTTGAAAAAATCGAAAAATTAGTAAATAACAAATTCATTAAACGATGACAAATAGGTACGAAACTGTTTTCATTTTAACTCCCGTTTTATCTGACGATCAGGTAAAGGAAACAGTAAAAAAGTATGAGTCTGCTTTAAAAGACTTAGGTGCTAAAATTACGCATCAAGACAATTGGGGATTGCGCAAGCTTGCTTACCCTATTCAGAAAAAAACAACTGGTTTTTACCACTTGTTTGAGTACGAATTAGAAGGTGTAAAAATTGCGAAGTTAGAGTTGGACATGAAACGTGACGAGAAAATCATGCGTTTCTTAACTGTAAGAATGGACAAGCACCATATCGAATTTGCAGAGAACAGACCTAACAGAAACAAAAAAGCTGCTAAAGCTGAGGCTTAGTAGAAGTTTAATTCAAAAAATTATTGAATAATGGCACAACAAGGAGATATTAGATATCTAACCCCAATAAACATTGAAATTTCTAAAGAGAAATTTTGTCGTTTCAGAAAGAACAGAATTAAGTACATCGATTATAAAGACGGAGATTTCTTATTGAAATTCGTTAACGATCAAGGAAAACTTTTACCAAGAAGAATTACTGGTACATCTCTCAAATACCAAAGAAAAGTAGCAACTGCTGTAAAAAGAGCTCGTCACTTAGCTATTCTTCCATACAAAGGAGATTTAATTAAGTAATTGATCACTCAAAACAAGATTTACTATGGACATTATATTAAAGAAAAACGTTGACGGACTTGGTGAAGTTGACGATTTGGTTACGGTAAAAGCTGGTTACGGAAGAAATTACTTAATCCCTTCTGGTGTAGCTATTTTGGCTACTGAATCTGCTAAAAAAGTTAGAGAAGAAAACCTAAGACAGCGTTCTCATAAAATTGAGAAAATGCGTGAAGAAGCTCAAGCAGCTGCCGATAAATTAGCAGGCAATACCATTAAAATTGTTGCTAAAGTTGGCGATAACAGAAAAATCTTTGGTTCTGTTACTAACCTTCAAGTTGCTGATGCTATCAAATCAATGGGATTTGATGTTGAGCGTAAAAACATTTCTATCGTAAATGAGCCTATTAAAGAAGTAGGTACTTACGAAGCAAATGTGAAATTCCAAAAAGGAATTGAAGCTACTGTTAAGTTTGAAGTTGTAGAGGAGTAATTATCGAACTCATTAAAATTTAAAAGCCCCGATTTGCATCGCAAATCGGGGCTTTTTTTTGCGTTGTTTAAAATCTACTTATTCAAAAAGGCAGAGTACATCCAAACTAACTTCTCTTGCTCTCGTATGTAATCGCTCATTATGAGCATTGGTGCCTTCATCGTTTATTTCTCCTGAAACATCTAAAATCACACGTTGCTTTTGCAGCAGCAATTTAAAGGAGTTTAGAATTTCCTCTACGGATTTTATACCATTGCTAACTTCTGTACTTTCTTTAATCTCGGAAGTTTTTAGATAAGCTGTAAACTGATGATTAGGAGCATACCCAAGGGTCAAAACTCTTTCAGCTACTTCATCTATCTTTAAAAACAAATCATTGTAGAGTTCTTCAAATTTCACGTGCAATTCAAAAAACTTCTCTCCTTTGATGTTCCAATGATATCCTCGTACATTTTGGTAAAAAACCGAATAATTTGCCAAAAAGTCTGACAAAAGATTTGCTAATTCTTCACTCTTTTCTGTACTTAATCCTATCCTGTTTGTTGTCATATTTCTACTTTTTATTTGATTCAAAGTTGTAGAAACAGAACCGCATAAAAAAGTGAGGTAAATCACTCAATACCAATATTTTAGATTAATTAATACTAAGTACTATAAAAGCTAAAACGAGTAAACAAAAGCAACTAGGCTAGTTAGTTCCCAAGCAAACAATTATTTAGGTAATCGAATTTTACTCCAGCGTATGGCGGATCGGCTTTTTCAATGGCAATGGTCATTTTGGAGACATCCATCACTTCTAAAAAGGATTTGTTTACTCCAAACTGAATTGGCAATACAAACCAATTTTTCTTTGGTTGTTTTAATGTAATTAGCAATACCCTGTCCTTTCTTGAGTATTTATACTTCACCTTAACCTTTGGTAGACCTCCTTGGTACAACCAGGTATTGAAAAATAACGACAAATCTTTTCCGTAAACCTTTTCCATCTCACGTTGAAAATCTACACTCATTGCATTGCTATACGCATAAGCTTGGTAATAATTTCGAATTCCTTTCCAGAAAACCTTATCTCCTACTAGGGTACGCAACATGTGTAAAACCCATGCGGCTTTTTGGTAGGTCATAGGACTCAACAATCGGTTTAAATCGGTAATGGTTGTATCTACAATGCTGGCTTTTGGAAACTTTGCATGAAAAGCTTCAACTCGTTTTCGCGCTTCTTCCATTCCGACTCTAAAAGCTGAATCATCGTATGTTTCTTCTTTATAAACTTCAGTTAAATAAGTTGCAAAACCTTCTGAAAGCCATACGTGGTGCCAATCGGCCTCCGAAGCAGAATTACCGAACCATTGGTGTGCTATTTCGTGCGCGAATAAATCTTCTGAGCCAAATTTTCCATCAATGCTATTCTCGTGGTAAAAAATGCAACCGGCGTTTTCCATCCCGCCGTAACGGGTTTTTGATTGCACGTGATCTAGCTTGTTATATGGATAGGGCCCTAGTTTTTCCTCAAACCAAGCCAAAATATCTGTTGTCCGGCAATAATCGTGTAATCCGTTTTGCTCTTCTTGCGGATACACGTAGGCAGATTGCAAAACATTGGTCGTGTCTGAACAAATTCGCTGAGCAAACTTTGCTACGCCAATCACCATCACTTTTGTTGGAAGAATTGATGTCTCATGAAAATGCCAAATTGAATTTCCGTTTTTACCTTCTTCTTTATTCAGAAACTCGCCGTTATTCACCACCGTGTAATGATTGGGCGCGGTTATGTTGCATTCAAAAATGGCTTTCTCGTATGGATGGTCAATGCAGGGAAACCAATGGTGTGCTCTGTTTGGCCAATTGTCTGCAAAGAAGGTTCTATCGCCATGTTTGTTTTTAGATATGATTAAACCGTCTTGAGGGATTCCAGCATAATTTATTTTTAATATCCCTCCGCCATCATTCACCATTTGAGCAGATAAATTGATTGAAAGCTTTTCATTCTTGTGCTGGTAACTTAGTTTTTCCGAGTCAAAAAGCACCGAACTAACGGTCATTCCCATACCTTCTGAAGCATTTACCAAGTCTAGGTTTAAAGTATTGGCTGCTTCTGTAGCGGTGAACTCAACTTCTATCTGCCCTTTAATTTCATCCGATTCAACGCTTAATTCGAGATCTAATCGATAGCGAATTATGTCAATTTCGTTTTGTCTTGGGTACTTGTCTTGACTGCAAAGAAACGTTGGTAGAAGTAGTAGGAAGAATAAAAATCGCATTTATTTTTTTATCAATCGTTTATAATCAATCGGCTTATCAACGCCGTTTTTATAGAGAAGTACAAAGTAAACCCCACTCTCCCATTTGGCAAAGTTTAGTTCCGTTTTTTCTTGATTAATGGCTTGCTCTAAAACCAGCTCACCCAGAGTATTTAAAACCACAAGCTCATTTTGATTAAAATCCGCCACCTCGATACTTACCTTATTATTTGTCGGGTTTGGAAATACCTTTAGTTGATCTACTGGCTCCAACTGGTAAGTCGTTGTTGATGCAAATAACCCTTCGTTAAAGCTTGAATCGTACTCTGCCAGCACATACTCGCCAAAACCTGCGTTTTCAATTCTAAAACCACCTAATGAATCTGCAGGTAGTCCAACAGTTATTGAATAGTTGGAATGAATTGTCCATGGTTCAGCAGCGTTTCTTCTGTAAAGTACTATCAGACTATCTTCTGAGGATTTTACCAACCCATAATCGCGATTATTCTTCTGGGCGTTATAAGCTCCCGAAATGGTAAACGAGGCAGCTCCCACTCCATCAATTCGCCAGTATCGATTGTTATTTATCCGAGCTCCCAAATCAACAGCGTTGCGCAAACTGATACTTGGACCCGTCCAATAGGTTTGCGCTCGTACAAAAGCGGTATCAGTAACCGAACTGGCCTGAATAGAAACTACCAAGTTTTGACTATTTACAGCTCCCGTAGCTCCAATGAGATTATCGGTGGCCGTCATTGCATAATTCAAATTGTAATCGGGGTTTAAGGTTGCGTAAGTGGCATTTATTGGAATCTTCAATTCAACCTTTGTAAGTTCTCCAGCTACTTTAATAGTTGCCTTGTGTTCGTTTCGGTTTGCATCCATGAACAAGACCTCTAAAGGCATTTCACCATAAAAATGATTGCTGTTTGCTTTCAGCTGTCTCACCGAAAGATTCACTTTGTACAAACCAGCGGTAGGCTCAATTTTAAAAGTATCTACCGTATAACATGCCATACCAGAACCGAATACCCAATCGTCGAAAAAGTCTGTTAAATCAACTCCAGTAGCCGATTGTAAACCATCTTGTAAGTCATAACTATTCACAGCTGAGAATGCATTAGCGTCTAAAAAGGCTTTAAAACCACTCCATGTTTTTTGATCTCCCAATTTTACTCTCAGGTTATGTCCCACCAAAGCACCTTTTCGGTAGGTATGTGTGCCATAAGTATGTACTCTTGGAACTCCAGAAATAGGTTGATATCCATCCTCAGAGATATGTGCTGTATTTAGCACTGTAAATAAGTCGTTTCTCATATCATTTCGGGCTTGTTCCGATCCGTAAGACTCCTCGGTAAATACATACTCTGAAAAAACAGCCATACCTTCGTTTATCCACATATCTCGGTCCGATTCGCAAGTAATTAAATCACCCCACCAATGGTGAGATAACTCATGCATAATGGTAGACTCAGACGCACTTGGTGGAATTGCAATATTAGTGGCATGCTCCATTGCACCTTGAGAAGTGGTGCTGTAACCTACTCTATCCCATCGGTATTTTCCATAAACGTTTTCGTAGAGTTTAAAGCAATCTTCTAATCGCTGTGTTTTAGTCTGCATGGAACTTACCTGCGATGGCAATACGTATAAATCTGAAGGAACCGTTGTAAGCGGACCTTTTAAAGTATCCTTCAATAAGACATACCTCGCAGCCGCAATTCCGTACAAATAAGTTGGAATTTCTTGGTCGAGTTGCCAAGTGCGGTTCAGAATTCTAGGGTTTTGCTGAATGGTATCTACACTAACCAAAACGCCACTCCCTACTCCTATCCAATTGCCATAGGTTTTTAGTTTTACGGTGTAAGTTGCTCGCTCTATAAAATTATCGACGCATGGATGCCATACTTTTCCCAAATTGTGAGGAATAGATTCAAAACCAACACCTAAGTTAAAAATGTAAGTGCTGTTGTTGTACCAACCGCCCCAGCGTTCGCCGAACGGAAGACCGTGGTAAGCCGCCTTTATTCGAATAGTATCACCAACGTTTTTAGGTGGCGTTGTGATGGAAAGTAAATTGTTTGAATGTGTCCAGTTGGTTGTTTTGTTGCCCTCCAACCACAAAGAATCTACGGTTAGTTGTTGTAAATCTAGATTAACCTTGGTGAGTCCGTTGAGTTTTGAAACCAGCTTAATTTCTACCTCACCAAAAAGTTCTTTTCCAATAGAATCGGTTAAATCTAATGCGATGTCGTAATGCAGCACATTTAGGGTATCGGAGCGTTTGCCTTCAGGTGTTTCGAAGGTGTGGTGCATGTGTTGAGCAAAACCAATAGAAATAGATAGCGAAAGAAGAATCGAAAAGAAGAGTTTATTCATAGGGTTTTGAATGAAGGATTCAAAGAACGGAAAAAATAAGAAACGATTCGCTTAGGCTTGTGTCTGATTGAAGATAGTTCGAATTACATTGTTATGCAGCTTTTTAAAAATTGAATCAGCCACACGATTTAATCTATAGCTATCAATTCGTGAACAGCTAAGGTTTGAGAGTCTAAGACTTTAAATCTGCAATTCGTAACGCTAAAAGCGCTAGCAAGAACGGAAGAATAAATGAGGCTAGTTTTAATATAACCCCTTCCATATTGACTAGACCTGTAATTACATAATATAAGATCAACCCAATGGATAGTAAAACACCTAATAATTCTAGTTTAAAAGTAAATTTAGAAGGTCTTGTCAGAGATAAAATAAAAAACAGGATGTATGGTGAAAGTAGAAAAAGCCTGATAATCACAGTTAGACTAAGTATTTGAAACCATTTATCACCTTCTTGTCTGTAATCTCCTCCTATAAAAACCAGTGATACCAGAGTAAAAATCAAGTCTAGTATAAGAACCCCAAACAATCTTCTAATGCTTCTCAATACCCTTGTTTATAAAAATTTAATGAGTTTTCCAGTTCATAGAATCGCTTCACTTTTAAATACTTTTACGATTCTACTCCTCCAACAACTGAGAAATCTTTAAATCAAGCGCTGCACCTCGAAGGTTTTTAGCAACGATAATTCCTTCTTTGTCCACAATAAAACTAGCAGGAATGCTTCCAATGTTATAGGTCTGCACAGCAGCTGAATTCCAAAGTTTTAAGTCGCTCATGTGCGTCCAGCCCAAACCATCTTGCTCAATGGCTTCTTTCCAACGTTGTTCGTCTTCGTCTAAAGAAATGCCCACTACCGTAAAGCCTTTTGATTTGTATTTATCGTAAGCTTTTACAATGTTTGGGTTCTCTGCGCGGCAGGGCCTGCACCAGCTTGCCCAAAAATCTACCAAAGTCAATTCTCCCAATTGATCGTACAGGGTAATGGACTCCCCTTCTGGGTTTCTTAGCGTGATGTCCATCATTTTACCACCAATTTGTGCCTTGCGCCACATGTCAATTCTACTTTTAAGATCGTTGTGCAAATCGGTTCCGCCTAATTTGGGTTCTAATCCTTTCATCACTTGAACAAACAATTCAAAGTCACCCTCTGGATCTAATTTTTGAACAGCAGACAAACTCGCCAAATAAGTATCGTTGTCTTTTACAAACTGACGAATTTTATCTCCAGTGTTTCGTTGCAAGTAATCTTGCTCGGACATTAAAGCTGCCATTTCGTTGTAGTACTCGTTGGCTTTTGCTCTACCTACCAAGGCGTTAAGCGAATCAATTTTATCAATGTAGGTATTCATGATGTTATCGAACTCGTGCAATTTTTCCGACTCAATGCTTCCACTTACCGCATAGGTGCTCGGTAAGTTCTCAATATTAGCCGTAAACTGAACAGTATCGTTTGGCTGAAGAATAAATCCAGCCACGTTATTGTTGTTCAAGTAAATTCGGTAAAAACCAATTTCTGGCACGTTTAATCCCACCTGGAAATTACCGTCAACATCCGGAATTATGGTGTCAATAGTCTCGACTCGGTCAGTCATTAATGACTGCACCAGAATTAACTCCCCGCCTTGAATTCCTTCAAAGTAACCTTGAACATAAGTGCCTGTAGGTGAATAAACTTCGTCTTTATCACAAGCTACAAATAGGCTAGAAATAGCCGCAAAAACAATTACTAATCTTCTCATTATTTTTCTAATTCTTCGCGTAATAATGCGTTTGTTTTCTTAGGGTCGGCTTTACCTCCACTACGTTTCATAACCTCACCCATAAACAATCCTAGCAAACCTTTCTTGCCCGATTTGTAGGCTTCAACTTTATCTGGAAAAGCTTCAATAGCAGCCTGAATGTATCCCATTAGTGCGTCGCTATCATCTTCTTGAATTAAGTTTTGCTCTTCTGCAATTTGCTGAGCTGTTTTAGAAGTATCTCCTAGCAAAGCAGGGAAAACTTTTTGGCTAGCAATAGAATTCGATATTTTCCCTTCATCAATCAATTGAATCATGCCCACCAATCGCTCGGCAGAAATCGGAAACTCGCTGATGTGAATGCCATTTTCATTCAAGTAGCCTTTAACCTCACCCATAAGCCAGTTAGCGCAGCCTTTGTAATTGTTTGAATGAGCAATCATTTTCTCGAAATACAGCGCCACGTCTTTACTATCCGTAAGAATTTGCGCATCGTAATTACTCAGCTTAAGCTCTTGGGTGTATTTATTAAATAACTCATGCGGAAGTGGTGGCATTATTTTCTTAACCGATTCAATATCCTCTTGCGCAACGTAAACCGGTAATAAATCTGGCTCTGGAAAGTAGCGGTAATCGTTTGCTTCTTCCTTGCTTCTCATACCTGCTGTGGTGCCGGTTGCTGCGTCAAAACTTCTGGTTTCGTGGAAGATTTCCTCGCCGTTTTCTACTGCTTCAATTTGTCGATTTATCTCGAACTCAATGGCACGTTGCACATTTCGCATGGAATTCATGTTTTTCACCTCTACCTTGGTTCCAAACTTTTCGCTACCTCTTTCTCTAACAGAAATATTGGCATCACAACGCATACTACCTTCTTCCAGGTTGCCGTCACAAATTTCTAGGTATCGCACCAACTTTCTTACTTCCGTTACAAAGTTGTATGCTTCTTCACCCGAGCGAATGTCTGGCTCCGTAACCAATTCCAGCAACGGAGTACCCGCACGGTTTAGGTCGATAAGTGTGTGAAAAGGATCTTGGTCGTGAATACTTTTACCACTATCCTCCTCCATGTGAATTCGTGTAAGATTTACCCTTTTTTCAGCACCTTCAGCATCCTTTATAAGAATATGACCGTTGTTGCAGATTGGAGTTTCATCTTGTGTGATTTGATATCCTTTAGGCATATCCGCGTAGAAATAGTTTTTTCTAGCGTATTGATTTTTTTTACGAATGTCGCATTCACAAGCCAAACCCATAAGAATAGCAAACTGAATCTGCTTCTCGTTCACCTTTGGTAAAACGCCCGGGTGTGCTAAGGTTATGGCGCTGATATTTGAATTAGGCTCTGCTCCATATTCATTAATATCGTTGGAATATGCCTTGCTATTGGTAAGCAACTGGATGTGAATTTCCAGCCCGATTACCGCTTCGTATTTTTCGTGTAAATGATACATTTCAGTCGTTCAAATCAGCGGGCAAAAGTAGCTAGTTTTTAGTGACCAGTTGCTAGTTAGCAGTGACTAGTTAAAAGCCCCGATTGCTATAGGGAGTTAATGTTTAGATTTTTTACTACTTCGTGAGTAAGTATTCTGAAAGAACGTTCATTATACAGCTCGTTCTTCCCAATTGGGGAAGGTGCTGATGAACGAAGCGGAAGGGGGGAAATTATCTTTTTGTAACCTAGGATTCTGACTCTAGACCCCTTCCGTCACGCCACGGCGTGACACCTTCCCCTCAGGGAAGGATACCCACCAGAATATTTGGTACAAGTTATAACCAGCAACTACTAACTCAATATAGAAGCAATATTCGGCTTAAAGTACTGGTCGCTTTTCATAACCTTACCGTCTTCCCTGT
>CBFICO010000050.1:0-17307 GCA_965661115.1 Salibacteraceae bacterium | reverse complement strand
TTGCTTAAGCAAATTGAAGACAATAAAAAACTAGCCGAAGAAATGAAACGCAAAGCCGAGCAAGGCTCTATGCAAATGCAAGGCGAAGTGCAAGAATTGGCTATAGAGCAAATGCTTGCGCAGCAATTTCCGTTCGACCAAATTGAAGAAGTGCCCAAAGGCGTGCGTGGTGCTGATATCATTCAGAACGTGGTGAACGCCTCACAGCAAGTTTGCGGTAAAATTGTGTTTGAGAGTAAGCGAACCAAAGCTTTTGCAGGAGATTGGATTGATAAATTAAAACAAGACCAAATTACTTGCAAAGCAGACATAGCGGTTCTGGTTACGGAAACTATGCCCAAGGAAATGGACCGTTTTGGGCAAAAAGACGGTGTTTGGGTATGCAGCTACCAAGAGGTTCAAAGCCTAACAGCGGTACTGAGAGAAGTATTAGTTAAAACCCATGCCGCCGCGGCTTCTCAAGAAAACAAAGGTGAAAAAATGGAATTACTGTACGCCTACCTCACTGGTAATGAGTTTATTCAGAACATCAAACGCATTGTGGAGAATTACGATGCTATGATTCACCAACTCAACTCAGAAAAAAAGGCCATGCACAAAATTTGGGCACAACGCGAAAAACAAATTTGGGTAGTGCAAGAAAATATCTCTAGCCTTTTTGGCTCCATTAAAGGTATTGCTGGTAATAGTTTACCAAGTAGTGAGGTGTTGGAATTGCCAGATGCGGATATTGAGGAGTAAACTTTCCTATTATCTAAAAAATTGAATCGTATCGTCATTCCGTAAGAATAGTGGAACAGATTTTCGGTATGAAAATCGTCGTGACACTTCTATACGGAATCTATATCCTATAGAACTTTCGTTTTGATTTTTTCCTAAAAAATCAACTCAAGTAATCTTACGAAATGACGGAATAGTATCGAATTAGCGTTTAAAAACGAGTCTTCACAAAACACCACAGCCCTTTAACTTGTAGTCCTTCGAAGAATAAAGCTCGTATTGGGTCCTCCTACAAATTCAAAGCCTCGCTTCAGCAGGTAATTCAGCAGGTCGGCTTCCGAATAAAACACCATTTTTCTAGCTTTTATTTTGGTCTTTTTCTTCTTCTTTTTTTCATAGGTTTCTGATAAATAAGAAGTTCGACTAAACATATATTCCTGCTCTTCTCCAAAATCGATATTTGCGTATATGTTTTGCGAAAAGCCTTTGGGTATGGGATACACAATAATCACATTTCCAGAAGGAACATTAATGGTTTTTATCTTTAGATTGGTAGAGGTATCTCTTTCACTTTTTACTTGAATTTGAGCAAAGGATAGAAGGGCACAACATAATAATGTAAAAATGAAGGCTAGCTTTTTTGACATCTTTCAAAGGTAGAGAAATAGTGGCAATCTTTAGAATCACCTTAAGTCAACTAGGATATAGAGATTCCCTACTCTATCTGCTCTAGGGAATAACGGTTAATATTAACCAGAAACTAATCCTATGTCATCCTGAGTGATTCGACAGAAAGGCGAATTGTATCGAAAGATAATAGGCGATTAGTTTATTCACTTTTTACCCGTTCTGTTCTCCCTGCCTGCCTGCCTGCCTGCCTGCCTGCCTGTCGGATATAAAATCTTTTTATAAAACTATACCGGATTTATGCCTGAGATTAGCTTCGCTGAGCTCCCTCCGTCGGTTCTGTACAACTATCTAACACGATTCTCTTTCCGAGCATCGGTTCGTTAACGTTTACGGAATGACGAATAAAAGAATTGGGTTAAGCTATTTCTGCAGTAAGACCACGGCGAAGGAGTTCGTTGCACACCGGCACCAACTTTCTTTTATCGCCAGATTTTACGTCGCACTTGCCCTTATAATGTACTATGTGACTCACCTGCTCTGCCTGGATTGGATCGTGCTCGCATACTTCAACTAGGGTATCAATCACATAATCGAAGGTATTCACCTCATCGTTAAACAAAATAACTCTATGGTTTTCTCTTGTTTGGGTTGACGTTAACTCTTGTTCTAAAACTTGTTCGTTCATAAATGCAAATTTACTGCCCAGTAAGCCTAATTGCTTCCTGTAAATCCATTTTTTCACCATTTCTTAACGCAATCACAAATGCTCCTTGTAATCCTTGGTTAACTACCTGTGTTTGCATTTGCTTAGCTTCAGCATACGATCCGTAGTTTCCAGCCGTGTAATAGGCTAAATCTCCATCTATTTTGGTATCTAAACCTAAGTTCGATAAGCTCAAAATAATTTTAGCGTCTTCTACAGGTACTTCTTGTCGGTACGCACCTAATTGAACTCTAAAGTTAATTCCAGTGCTGTTATTGCCACTAGGTGTATTAACCGTTACAGGTTGTTCAGCAGCAAAATTAATTCCTTGATCTGCCAAATTCTGAGCTTCGTCCATAGAAACTCTATTACCATTAAAGAAAGCGGTAACAAATGCATCTGCAACGCCTAAAGCAACAATCTTATCCTTAGCTTCACTCGCTTTTTGAATGTCGTTGTAAATACCTGAACCGTATTTGTAGAGATTACCAGCTCGGTACTCAATTAAAGGAGAAATGCCGAACAACTCATTAGAGGTAACTTGATTTCTGAATGCTCCTACCTGAACAGTGTACATTAAACCTTGAATGTCATTAAGCTGCTTAACCTCTCCACTAACCGCAGAAGTTGGAACTAAAGGAGTATCGCCTGCTTCAGCCGCTAAAGCAGCACTTACAGAAGCTGGAAGTTGCTCTGCACCGGTTTCTATGTCCTTAGCTCTAGATAAGGATATACGCTCACCATTTAAGTAAGCAACCACAAAGGCATCCTCATACCCCAAGGTTCTAATCTCGTTACGCTTAAGTTGCGCCTGGTCTTTGTTTTGGAATAAACCGGCGGTATATCGCAACCAACCTGGACGAGTAGTTTCTCCTCTAACCGGAGCAAAACCTTTAAACACTGCATCTGGCGGCGGATTGCGGAATGCTCCAATTTGCACTTTATAGACAAGTCCCGTCGGTAATTTGTTATTCATTGGTACCGGATTATCCTCACTGTAAAGGCCCTCATTGAAGTCAATCATTTTAAAGATAGCGTCACTTAACTCAGCAGGATAGTCATCAATACCTTTTAAAACTCGGTTAAATTGTTCTGGTGAATAACCGCCACCTTGTCCAGTTTGTCCTGCAGGGGTAACATCAGCTAGCGCAACTTCCTTATCGCTAGAAAGCGAGTAAACACCTTGCATCTCGGCTAAATTAGCTAACGCAATTGCTTTTTCACCTTCCTCTCCTGGTATGGCAGATAAGCTTACAATTGCGGCTTTATTTTGTTTTGCATACTCGGAGTATTTAGCTCTGGCTTTGGTTTCCTTTTGGTTCATTAAGTTAGTATTTTCTACCTTACTGGTTTTCAATTCTTCTAGCTTATTACTTAATTCCTCTTTTTGAGCTTCATCGGTTGCTGATGCTAAATCGTTAGTTACATTCTGAATCTCAGCATCAATTACTGTATTCTGAGCCTCTAAAGACAACTTTTCTTGGTACAACACCTGAGCTTCCTTATAACTCTTTACTGCCTGCTTGCGCTGCTCATCGTAATCTGCATATTCAGTTGAACTGCTTATGTCTTGAATTTCAGCTTGAGAAATTGTTCTGTTTGACTTTGGCAAAACTGTTGGCCCAGAACCGGATTGTTCTGCCGCTAACACCTCATCTTCTATTTTTCTTACATCCGCTGCAAGTTTACGTCTAGAGTTGGCCTCGTAATCAAGTAAATCTGCCTCGTGGTTTAACCTATCAACTTCAGCTTCTTTAATTCTTATTTTTTTCTTACCTCTAACTTTTTCTGCTGCCTTGGCGGAAGCAACTCCCCTGGCTGTTTCGGCTTGTACGGTAATTTCTTCAGCTTTTTTCAGTTCTTTATCTGATTCACGTTCCTCGCCTTCTTCTAATGCTAAAATGTTGTCTGCGGCGCGGGCAACCACCTCTTGCTGGTACGCTAGTAATTCAGCTTCTTTTTCGGCTATTTCTGCCAGTTGAGTTTCTTCACGAATCTCAGATTCAATTACTCTCTTTTCCTTTTTCTTTTTAGTGGCTAGATATTGCTCTTCTTTTTCAGCAACTATAGTTCGTTGAGCTGTTGCCGCTTCTTGTTTCTGCGTCTCTTTCTTTTCGAGGTCATTGGTAAAATAGGTTACAACTGACTCTGCAGAGCCCGCGTTTTCCATATTGAATACTTCGGCTAGTTTATCTTCTTTTTTATTGGGTATTATTTCACCTTTTTCCGATAAAACAACATTGGCAGCTGCTGCTTGTGCAGGTGAAATTCCAGCACCAGTATTTGCCCTATTTAAAGAAGTTTGACCGTTTTGATTTGAGCTAGTAGTGCTATTTTCTATGCTTTGTTGACTCTCAGCCATATTGTTTTCTGATTGGTTACTACTTGTCGTGTTTTCCTCACCGGTGTTTGAATTTGAACTAGCTTCATTGGGTTCTTGCGTTCCGCTTTCTGAGCCATCATCACCTGCACTAAGGTTTTCAGCTAATTGCTGGCCACCTTCTTCTGTTGAATTAATTTCCTCATTATTAGACAGTTCATTAGAAGCAGATTCAGTAGAACTACTCGTATTATTTTCTGTTAACGCAGCTTGCTCTCTCTGTGCAGCCTGCTGTTGAACTGCTTCAAGCTCCGCTATTTCTTCGGCACTCAGTCGTCCTTTACCCTCAAAAACTCGATTCATTTCCGATCGAAAATCTGTCGCCAATTCCGCAGCACTTTTATCGCCGCTAGGTTCCATAGCATCCAACCTTTCTTTAGAGGATTCTACGTCTTTCAATTTTGTTTCTCTATAGTTCTCTAACATCTCTAGCCTATTGGTATATGCCTCATAATTTTCATCTGGAATAGATTCTTCTATACTTTCTAAATACGAAATCTCCTTATCTACATCCAATAGCCAACTTTGATTAAGCACATAAGTGTTCACCGCTTTAGTGTACTCGTCCTCTTCCTCGGCTATTTCAAAAAACTCTTCCATATACGCCATGTGATAACCTGTTTTTAACTGAGTACGAATAGATTGATCTTTGTTTTCAAGCGCCGCTAGTGAATTCTCCGGAATAAAAGCACTGGTTTCATCACCATCACTTGGTAATAGAGCTTTTTCTTCATTACTTAATGAATCGCTTTCATCCATATAAGGGAACAAAACTGATTTTGAGTCTTTTGTAGGAACTTCTTTACTAACATTTGACATTGATGCTGGAACAGAAGCAACCGCAAGAGAGCTACTCGAATTATTTGCTAGTAATTCCTCTGCTTTTTCTGGAGTAACATCAGTTCTGATCTTAGTTGGTTTAGCGCTTGAATTATTTGCTGATTCGTTAGACGCAACACCTTCAGCGTTTTGGCCACCTGATTCTTGACCACCATTTTCAGCTAAATCGGCATTTTGATTTGATGTTGTTGTTTCACTTTGATTGTTCTTAACAGCTGTCTGTCTAACAGTTTGATTTTCTTCTATTGTTTCTGAACCACTGGATACACCAGTTCCCGAAGTAGCCGAATTAACAGACTCAGAAGAACTTTCCGCAGAACCACTAACACCAACTTCATTTTCAAAACCTGCCTCGGTAAAAGATTCGCGGTTTACTTCAATATTATCCGCTACCAAATTATCTTGCGTTGATCTGTCTGAATTAACTGTTCCTGGTCCGTCAATCAAGTTAGCTTGTGCTGTCAGTTGCGTATATCCCTCATTTCGAGTAAGTTCCTCAATAATCTCATCAAATGCTTGCAGTTCAGCTTCTTCTATCTCAGCTTCCTCCTCTAGTTTTTCTAACTCTAGCTGATCGGCTTTACTTTTTTCTTGCATAGCGGCAAAAGCTGCTCTTTCTTGAGTCAATTCTTCTTCAAGTTGTTTTGCTTCTTTTCCCTTTGCTGACTTTAAAGCATTCTCTTTTTGTTTAATCACTTCCTCAGAATCGGTCATATCTGCATTTAATGCAGCCAACTCATTCGAGAAATGTTCTGCCTCAGCTTCTTCTTGCTTGTGTGCTTGAAATGCTTTTTCTCTTTCTTCATAAATATTATACGATTCATCAGCTTGGCTATCAATTAAATCATTGTATTCCGTTACTGCATCTGCAGCGCCCGAATCATCTTGATTTGAGATAGTGCTTTCTGTTTGATTACCGATTTCTACCGCTCGGTCAAATGATGCTTGATTTTGTTTTAGATTACTCGATGCTAACAAGGCAATTTTAACTTGCTTTTCTAGTGATTCTGCTTCTTTCAGTTTCTTTTGAGCATCTTGATATTCCTCAGAATTAAGTCCTTCTTCTGTTTCTATGTCAATAAGCAATAACTCCTTATCTGCCTCTGCTTTCAGTTTTGCTGCTTCAATGGTTTTTCTATCCGCCACATTTTGAGCTGATTCACTTTGAATGGCTACAATTAGAGAAGATCGTTTAGCCACCTCAACATTTGTTTTTAAAGCAGCTTCAATATCTGGTTTTGGTGCACTAGCAGAAGGTCTGAGTTTTGATGCCACCGCCGCTATTTCTGGACTAGGAGCGCCGCTCTTTCCGCTACTACTCTTTGAAACACCTGTTTTGTCTGTAGGAGCAAACTTTTGGTTTTTATCATTTCCTGAATTAGTGGTTGCAGCGGCCGCATTACTTCCCGATTCGTTAGCCGCAAGCTCATTTTCTAAGTTGCCGCTTTCGCTGTTTTGCTTAGATCCTGACCCCATATTACTGAACTCATCGGGCGTTTCAGAATTAGAATCTTCATTGATAGTTAAGTCTGGACCTGTTGTTGAAGTTGAACCACCTTGATCAATAACCAATTCGTCTGCAATGTTGCTTGCTGTTTTTCCTTGATGCTCTCTATTATCCACGATAGCTGAGGGTTCATCCTGCTTAACATCAGCAACAACTGGTATTGTTGTGCTTGGTTTCTTGTCCTTAAATTTATCCTTGTTGATTTTAAGTTTTGCTTTTTCCTTGAAGAATTCGGCTGTAAGCTCCACATCCTCTTCCACCTCCTCATCAACTAGGTTTTTAATGATTAGTTTTTCGTCTACCGTACCTTGACCAACCACCAACATTTCTTGCTTTAAGGGTTTGTATGTATCGCGGTCTTGTAAATCAACTTCCCCAGAATGAGTTACTTCACTACCTTCATAATCCACCAAGAATCGGAACTTACCATCGTTTGGTAGTTTAATTTTATACTTACCATTATCGTCAGTTTCGTATTCTCCTATGGTTGCGTTGGTTGCTACATTTTCTACCTTAATTTTTGCTTTGTTCGTGGTTTCGCCAGAAAATGAGCCATATATAAAGGTAAAGTCTAGCGGAACGCGCTCCATATTAATTTGATAAACACTTACCTCACCAACAGGAGTTTGACGTTCAGTGGCAAAGTATGCAGTTTGACCACTTGCATCAGGAATAAACAAGTAATCATCAGCTGGAGTATTAATAGCAAAATCGAGGTTTTTTGGTGCTGTCCAAACTCCCGTATTCGTATCTAAGCGAGAAACAAAAATATCGTAGCCTCCCAAACTATTATGCCCTTGAGAAGCAAAGTATAAGGTTACCCCATCGGCAGACATGTATGGAAAATCCTCGTCAAACTCTGTATTTATTTCTTTACCTAGGTTAATGGGTTTAGACCAACTGCCGTCCGGCTTGCGCTCAGCATAAAAAATGTCTTTTCCTCTGGTATTTTCAAAGGTGTGACTACTGAAGAAAATTTTGTTTGCGTTTTTTGGAAAATAAAAAAGTCCATTTATGTTGTTCTTAATCTCATAAGGTGACCGAAATTCATCGATTTTAACCAAAATCTGACCACCTTGAGCACTTAAATCATACACTTTGTAGAAATCTTGCTCACGTGTTTTTTTCTCGTCCAGCACAATAAGATCGGTTATGGTTTTAAGCAGCGTTTTTCCGTTCTCACATTGTCTAATCTGATTATCTACCGTGTTTTTCTTAACCGCGGAGTTACTGGCATTATTAGTAAACTTCTTGTAATACTTGATGGCTTTATCAAACTCGTAATTTAAATGCAGTGCTTCGGCATAATAGAAATACGCAATTGGATCAACATCGGGTCTGGAAACGGCAAAATTCAAATACCTAATTGGCTTTTGCTTATCCGATCCACCGTAAAGCAAACTCGCACCGTATTTGTAATTGTAGGAAGCGTCTTTTGAGTAATTACTAACCAAGGTTGAGAAAAGCGGTATGGCTTCTTCGTACTTTTTATCGTTAAACGCTTGATTAGCTCCTTTAATAAGTTGCTTTTCATTTTTATAATCTTGGCCTAAAACGACACCATTAATCAACAGTAATAACAACGTACCGAATACTACTGAAAAACGATCATCAGCCTTGTTTTTAAAGAAACTATATGCGGTTTTATTGATCTTCGTCATCGGGATTTACTTCTTCGTATGAATCGATTCCACTTGGTCTTCTCTTATTTAAGTTAAGAACATTGATATTAGCTTTACTCTCACTTCGTCTGAGTAAGCGTTCTATGTTCTTTTGATGTGTTATAAGCACCATTATTGCTATAAAAATGGAGAAAATTACCAAAGATGGAATTTTCGATTTAAAGACTAAAATAATTAATAGCGGAAAGCATATTGAAGAAATAATTGAACCTAATGAAACATACTTTGTTAATAAGAACACAAATAAAAATACTCCAATACAGCTAAACGCCGCCTGCGGATGAATAGCAATCATTATTCCAAGAAGGGTTGCAATGCCTTTTCCACCTCTAAATCCAGCATAAATTGGAAAGATATGACCGAGTAAAACACCAATACCCAGTACTAATTGATAGTTCACAAAATCGGCAGAATCTGGCACATAGTCAACAAAGTAATTCGATAGTAATACCGCTGTGGTTCCTTTCAGGATATCAAACAGCAAAACGGGAATTCCAGCCTTTTTACCTAATACTCGGAATGTATTGGTTGCACCTGCATTTCCAGACCCATACTCACGCACATCTTTATTGTAAAAGACTCTCCCAACCCAAACAGCAGTTGGAATAGATCCCAACAAATAGGCCAAAACTAAGCCCAAAACTTCTAACCATTGAAATTGCATCATGCAGTTTGCAAAGAAAAAAAATAAACCGCACTAGAACGTGCGTAAAAGCTGTTTAGCTTTTTCTTTAGTTGTGGGTATGAATTTATACTTCTGCTGTCCTCTGGTTTGCTCCTGTTTGGTCTTTTTAGCTTCTTTTACGGCTAAATTGAACTTATCATTGGTAGCAACGGTTTGCATGATTTGAACATTGTACATAAAGAAATACCAGCTGGATTTATCTTTTTTGAGCTGACACATAAATCGATCTCCAGAACGCTTAATCTTTACCTCAAATTTACCATCTACCATTCTGTTTATCTGATTTTTATAGGAGTTTCCTAAGCCAATTTTACCGCGACTTTGAAATGCCATTTTTTGAGGGTTCCAGACCATGTACATGTTGGTGATATACAAAAGACTTTCGAGCTCTTCTGGCAGTTTTTTTATCTTTCCTGTGAGACCAACATCTGCTTTTATTTTATTCCCCTCTTCTTCACCAACAAAGGTTTTAAGCCCATAGCCATAGGTAGCATCGTCATAATCTACCCTGTCATTTTGCGATTCTTCCATATCTTTTGCTAGCAACTTCATAGCTTTATCTTCAAAGAAAAAATTCACAAGTGCAGAGGTTCGCAGAGAAACGGAATCGTTATTTAAATTGTGCCTAAGCCTACTTACAGGACGCATATCAACCCTTCCTAAATCGGCTCCCCATTGATGTTCGCCTTCAAAATTCACAATACACTCCTCGGATTTAAGCACAAAATAATTCCCAGTCAGGTTTGGAATATTCACTTTTTGTTCACTACCCACTCGGAATTCCTTTGCCGAAAAATTGTAACCCATTACACCACCAACGCTTGAAATAATTTTATCATTGGGTTTTTCTGGCACTGCACCAAACAACGAGTAGACTCTACTTGGTAAACTACCCATCATTTGCCCAACATGTATTTTTTTGCCTGTTTCATTAGTACTGCTAGAATCTATTGGTATTAGAATGTCGTTTGGGTCGAGGTAAGCAGTAAACTGAATCCAAGGTTTATTCAACTCGTCGCACTCATGCACCACTTGAGTCAAACCAGAGAACTGCAATAGTTCCTTACTAGATTCAAGTGATACACCGCCTTGATACTTAAACCTTTGATTTAGATAAAAATCTTGATTCTTAGGGATATTTCCAGTTGCATTGGTCTGAAGTTGTGGACTTATAAATATATCCTCCATTTCAATGACGGACACTTGCCCATCAACGGCTTTGTAATCGTATTTTCCAGAGCCTTTCATGTCCACCCTGTTTTTGATGTCTATAGTAGAACCGTAAATCTTATGGAATTTGTTTTCTCGATTAGCGATTACTTGAGCATTTTTTAAAGTTTTAATTTTTGCTGCTCTTAGCACTACAATACGCCCGCTATCTGGAATAACACGAGCATCAGCTATATCCACAAATGGAACATTATCGGCCGTAATAATTTCTTTTTTGGTATCGAATTTACAGGAGCTAGAGTAAAAAAACAGGCTATCTTGATTGGCCTTGTCGTGCTTACTGATATCCACCAATTTGGCTCCTTCAATCTCTAGAGCTCCGTCTGCTCCCTCATTCACGTTCCGTTTTTCAGCTGTTAGATCTACTACATCATCAGCCATATACCAGGTAAAAGCGTCCATAAACGCTTTGTACTCGTTATTCTTAAATATGATTTCTGAAGACTCTCTGTTATTTGCTACGAAATGTCCTATACTATCTTTGAAACTTATGTGAGCGTTCATGTTTTTGGTATCAAAACCTAACTCTCCTAAAGGACCTGTTTTTAATGCAATGTCGGCGGTATCCGCAAAAAACTCGAAGAACTTAAATCGGATTTCGTTAGAGACTGTAATTGCTTTATCTAACTCAAATTTTCCGCGTTTATCTCCGTAGCCGGTTCCAATTAAACTATCGGGATCATAAATAAGCATACCATCAAAGGTTCTATCTGCCTCATAAATGCTAAACGGCGAACCGTAGTTTGCTACAGTCATCGTGTCTTGATAAGGCTGCCAATGCCAATCTAAATTTGCTCCTTCTACATTAGGATACTCAGGTGGACCTGGATATTGTGACTCAATTACATATTGCTGGGCGGTACCGTAGGCAGAATCAGGGTGAAAAAAGAATCTTTGAGATTCGGTAGTTGAAGTGATGTAATCTACATAGCCGTTTCCTTGTAAACCTTCGTGACTTAATAAAATATCGGCTGTAAATGTTCCCTTTCCACCGTACATTGGCATACCTTCATCGGGTGTAGCATGAATAAATCCAAGTGAATAATCTGTTTGCAACATTAGGGTTTCATCAAACTCTTCAAATATGCCAGCGGACTTAAAGGTTCCGGCAAATTCGATACTAGAGTTTTTGAAGTTATCCAAACTATCAAACTCAAAGGGTTCTAGTTTGAAATAAAAGTCTTCGCGATGATACACACCACCTTCAATTTCTGGACTATCGTAATAAGTGTATGATTCGTTATAACTAGTAAAAACTGGCCAGCGTTTAATGGCTCTTTTCCCTGACTTATTGTTGTATTTATCTACTTCTAGCTTTCCATTAATTTGTTCAATTACCGTTTTTATCCGTTTCTGTTTTGGGTTTCCGTAGCGGTCTAGCTCCTCAGTATTTACATTGATACGCATGGAATCAATCAACGGCATTTTTATTTGAAACGAATCGTATTCGAACTTAAAATCTCGCCCGAAAAACTCGAGGTTACCCGCAACTACAACCCCTGAAAAATCGAAATCGCGGTTTGGTCTTAGTAATATTTCGCAATTCAACGGGTATATGGTTACGTTGTGAGAGTCGCTCAAATTAATTCCTCTCACCCCGTGAATTTGCATGTAAGACGAATCGATGTTAAAATCTGCATTATGTTCATTACCAGCACATTGCCTATCGTTTTGTTTTGGTGGGTTGGATACTATTTGAATGATATCGTAGTCCTTTTTCTTTAGTCGGTTTTGCACGTAATTAAACGTCTTAGGCAAGATTTTCACCATTTTAGTATCGTAGTTATACCGCACAAAACCCACATTTGCTAATACCATTAAAGCGCGTTCTACATCAATAAAAGGTAAATGCCAACAGGCAGCAATATCTGAAGTCGTAAGATCAACCATTCCCATATTTTCAGCACATTTTTTTAGAATAACCAATGGGTGCCGATTATCTAAACCATACAGCTCATCATACCTAAAAGCGCGGTAATAATCTTTTGACTCAAAGAGGGCTTTACGATCGGTGTTACCAATCAGAGGCTTAAGGTGAAACATATTACCATCAATGTTCCACTCTATTTGCTCTACATACATATCCAAATCATGGAAGTGATTGAAAAACGGAGCTTTAGAGCGCCCTACTTTGTTTCTGTAAAGCGTAAGGATTCGTTTATCATTATCGAACTTAAAATTTAAACCTGGGTGGAAAATAGTATCGCCATCTAGATAAATCATAACCTCTGAAGGGTCTGCCGAAAGCTTACTTTCTCTGATAACAAAGGTGTTTGCATACGCTTCAATAAAAGGCTTTCGATTGCGATTGATAACCACTCGCGCCAATCTATCTTCACTACCTTTACCGATAAAACTTGAACCACGTTGAATAAATCCTCCGTGGTAATCCACCTTTGGAAAAATATTTTCAATTACCAAATTATCGTTGTAAGAATCAAAACGCGGGTACGACGATCTATCCTCTGAAACATTGGCAAGTACTTTATCCTCTAAATCTCCTATCAACTTTGATGAACCGAAGTAGATTGCATTACTAAACACCGCAGAATCAGCCTTATAACTGGAGTGATTCATTTGAACTTCGTAGCGTTTTATTTTGGCAATTATCTGATTCTCTTCATAACCCGCTCGCTGCCAGTTTACGATGCCACCGTAGCCTTTCCAAAGTTTTTGATCGGGGTAATATTTCCCTTTGGTTTCAAAAATGGAAACACTGTCCTTCGTAGCTAAACATTTTAAATCAAGTTCAGGTACGACTAACACTGGTTCGTTTATATTTTCATCCCAGTAAAACGTAAAATTAGGATTGTCAGATTTCCAGGTGGTAATGTTTGTTTTGTAAAAAGCATTTTCAGCAAAAAGGTTTTGACTAAACACTAGGAAATCGTAGTAGCGGCGCTTACTTCTACCATTTAGTTTTCGTTCAACTATATCGTGCCAACTTGGAAAAAGAATTAACTCCCTTTCGCTCTGGATATAGGCCGTTACAGCAAGTAAATAAGCTCTAAACTCGGAAAGTGGAAGCATACGCTTCTCGTTCATTTTGTCGCAGGTTTCGTAAATTACTTCGCGAATTTCTGAATCAAAAAAACCGCCAAACCAAATGGGCTCAAATTCTTTAATAAACTTTCGTCCTTCGGATCTGCCCACCTCTAGTTCCTTGAACATTTTTTCAAGGCGATTAAAAAACTTTACCGAATCGTGTGGGAATGAAGAGCGGTCTATTTGTGCTGAACTTACCGAAACACAGCAAACAAAAGCTATAGCAAGAAATAAACCGCGGAGTAACTGCAAACTTTAGTCGTTTTTAATAACTAACTAATCTAATCACTATTTCTTAAACACGAATAGATTCCATTTATCTTTCTCTTCCAGTGTTTCAAGAATTAAACCAACTTCCGAGGCTTTTTGCTTTACCGGCTCCACATCGTGGTTCATTATACCACTCACCAACAACACACCATCACTAGCTAAAGCTTTGGCGTAATGTGGCAAGTCTGATAGAATTACATTGCGATTAATATTGGCTAAAATGTAATCGAAAGTTTTTCCTTCAATTAGCTCAGACTCACCTATTGCAACTGTAATTTTTCCTCCGCAATTATTGAGTTTTACGTTATCATCCGCATTATCAAAAGCCCATGGATTATTATCGATAGCTAAAGCATGCCTCGCGCCCAGTTTAACTGCTAACACCGCCAAAACTCCAGTTCCGGCACCCATGTCTAACACCTCTTTATTTTCAAAGTTGAAATTGAACATATTTTTTAGAACCAAATAGGTAGTTGCATGATGCCCCGTTCCGAAAGACATTTTAGGGTCGATAAGCAAATCGTATTTGTATGGCTTATCCATTTTATGAAAAGTTGCACGCACAACACATTCATCGGTTACTTCTATCGGGTCAAAGTTTTTCTCCCACTCTTCGTTCCAGTTTATATCGTTGATTTGGTTCATTTTGTATTGAACTGGATGTTCATTTAGCCACTGAAAGTTTTCGAGATCGGTAGGACCAAGTTCTCCTTCTTGGGCATAAGCCAAGATTTTACCAGTTTCTTCAGCAAAACTTTCAAAGGGTAAATCTGAAATTTCGGCTAACACAACTTCTCCATCCATTTCTTCTGGATTGAAGGTAAATTCTACTTCAATGTATTTCATGATTAAAATGAATTTGAAATGGCAATAAAATCAGCTGCATTTAAGGATGCTCCACCAATTAATCCGCCATCAATATCTGGTTGACTAAATAATTCTGGAGCATTACTGGGCTTACAACTTCCGCCGTAAAGAATGGTAATATCGTTACCAGCAGCACCAAATTTTTCAGTCATTATTTTCCGAATAAACCCGTGCACTTCTTGCGCTTGCTCTGCACTTGCAGTTTCTCCTGTGCCGATTGCCCAATTTGGTTCGTAAGCCAATACTATTTCGTTTAGTTTTTTAACTGTTAGTTTAAAAATCACATCCTCTATTTGCTGCTGAATATCAGCAATATGGTTACCCGCTTTTCTTGTCGCTAAATCTTCACCCATACAATAAACAGGTATAAGGTCATTTTGTAAAGCCAACTCGACTTTATTTAGGAGGATTTCGGCGTTTTCATTAAAGTATTCTCTTCTTTCTGAGTGTCCTATTAAGGCATATTTTACACCACAAGAAGCAGCCATATCTGCACCAATTTCTCCAGTATATGCGCCTTTATCAAACGCTGAAATATTCTGTACTCCAACATTAAAACCACATTCAGCGGCCATTTTAAAAGCCATATCTACATAAAGTGCTGGCGGTACAACTCCAATTTCTGTTTTGGTTGGATTTTTTTCTAATGTCAGCTTAATATCTTTGAGCAATGCCGCAGCCGTTGCTTTGTTGGTGTTTTGTTTCCAGTTGCCAAGTACTAAATTCCTTCTCATGTGTTGCGTAGTTATGGGTGGCAAATTTAGCCAAGCATTTTAAGCAAAAGAAACGTCATTCCATAAGATTAGCGGAATCAAATTTCTGTTGAGAAATTTGTAATGACGCTTCTATATGGAATCTACAATCATGTGTAATCGTTTATTAAAATGAATTCTTTTAAATAGATTCTGACTCAAGCTCAGAATGACGTTGAAAGGTTAGAATAGCATTTTAAAGGGTGATTATGAAAAAAAACCTGAGATTCCCGACTTCTCGGGAATGACGCGCTAAATAAATCTTCAAGCCCTTGGTCTGCAATCAATTCAACGTAATTATTTTCGCCGATATGTGGGAAGGCTTGGAATACAAACAACGTGTTGAGCTTTGGGAAGAGGTTGCAGTTTTTTTGACGGACGAACGCAAAGAGCTTTTTGAACGGTTGCTAGACCAACGTACTCGCCACATTACCATCGCTGTTGAGGATATTTTTCACGAACATAATTCGGGAGCGCTAATCAGGAGTGCCGAGTGTTTTGGGATTCAAGACGTACACGTAATGGAAGACGAAAACAACTTTAAAGTGCAACGCGGTATGGCTATGGGTGCTCAGAATTGGGTTACTATAAAAAATCACAAAGGCGATGCGGGAATGTTAGGTTGCGTGTACGAGTTGAAAGAAAAAGGGTATATCGTAATAGCTGCGACTCCGCATGAAACTGATATCGAATTGTACGATTATGAGCCAACCAAAAAAACAGCCTTCTTTTTTGGAAGTGAACAAGCTGGTGTGAGCCCAATAGTACTTGAAAACGCTGACAAGTGTATGCGCATACCCATTTACGGTGCTACAGAAAGTTTTAATGTATCTGTTTCTTCCGCCCTCATATTACAAGATATGCGAAGAAAAATGGTAAAAATGAATCCATCTGTTTGGCAGTTATCGGAAGAAGAAAAAAACGCCTTGCGTTTAGAGTGGGGATTACGAACCATTCGCAAACCAAGTATTTTGGTGAGAGATTTTTTTAAGCGGAAGGGGTTATAACCCTCTTTCCAATATCCACTTGTTTATCTTCTTAATTAGCCCTGGGCCTTCGTAAACAAATCCGGTGTATACCTGAACCAAATCGCAACCAGCTTCTAGTTTTTCAATGGCATCTTCAGCAGATTGAATTCCCCCTACTCCAATAATTGGGAAGCCAGCGTTAGATTTTTTTCTTAGGTACTTTATCACCTCAGTAGATTTTTGACGAACTGGTTTTCCGCTTAATCCACCTTGCTGCTCTACTAAATCTTTTGGGCTTTTTAGTCCAGATCGGTCTAAAGTAGTATTGGTAGCAATGAGTCCTGCAATTTTGGTGGTTTCTACTATTTCAACAATATCGTCTAATTGCTCATGGGTAAGGTCTGGCGCTATTTTTAGTAAGATAGGTTTGGGGCTATCTTTTTGGTTATTCATTGCTTGCAAAGTCGAAAGCAATTCGGTAAGTGGTTTTTTGTCTTGCAAGGCTCTTAAATTTGGGGTATTCGGCGAGCTAACGTTCACCACAAAATAATCTACGTAAGGAAAAAGAGCTTCAAAACAGATTTTGTAATCGTCGGTAGCTTTTTCGTTTGGCGTTACTTTGTTTTTTCCAATATTTCCACCAATAATCAGGTTTCCGTTTCTAGATTTTAACCGTTTTACAGCCCCTTCTAACCCTTCGTTATTAAACCCCATTCTGTTTATAAGCGCATCGTCTTGGGTTAATCTGAATAACCTTGGTTTAGGATTTCCTGGTTGTCCGTTGGGCGTAATGGTTCCTACTTCTATAAATCCGAACCCTAGGTGTGCCATGCTTTTGTAGAGTTTAGCCTCCTTGTCAAAACCAGCTGCGAGTCCAACTGGGTTCGGGAAAGTAATGCCAAAGACTGTCCTTTCTAAGCGCTTGTCTTTTACTTGATACAACATGGCAAAAAGCGCTTTTACTCCGGGTATTTTTAAAACAAAGGCTAATAAATCGGTAGTGAAATAGTGCGCCTTTTCTGGGTTCA
>CBFICO010000049.1:0-17335 GCA_965661115.1 Salibacteraceae bacterium | reverse complement strand
ATCTCTGGGCAACTCATTAACCAACGTCAGGAATTTCACAAGAGCAATAAAAGTATTTGAAGGATTACTTTTAGTTGATTCCATTACACCTAGGGTCTATACGAATTATGCACGAACCCTCAACCTTTCCAAAAATTATCGAAAGGCAATTTTTGTCCTTAATAAAGTTGAGACTTTGAAGCACTCTGAATTTGACAAGCATGATATATACTTTGCACGAAGTTTATCCTATAAAAATCTAGGCATTTGCGATTCAGCAAAAAGCAATATAAATGTCGCACTTGCCTTAATTGATTCTCTATCTATTGACGACCAAGAGTATAAAACGAGAATGAAAAGCTGTATGAAGACAAAGTCTAAAATTGACAAAACGTGTTTATGATAAATAAACAGCCACTAACAGCACCTCCTAAACAAATGCTAGGAAAGCGTTAATTGGAAACAGTGTGCCACGAGTAACCGAAACAGATAATCCGAAATTTACGCTTCAAATGTTGTATTAGCTTAGGAGGCGGGTAAAACCCCAAAAAAATCCCCAGCTGCAGAGAAACTGAGGATTTTTAAATAAGATATTACTTCGGTTAAACGTTCTCGATAATCATTGCAGACGCACCGCCACCACCGTTGCAGATTCCAGCGCCACCCAACTTACCGTTGTTTTGTTTTAGCACGTTTATAAGCGTTACAATGATTCTAGAACCTGAGTTACCCAGTGGGTGGCCTAAAGATACTGCACCACCGTTTACGTCCACTTTTGAAGGGTCTAGACCCAATTCTTTGGTGTTTGCCATACCCACCACAGAGAACGCTTCGTTAAGCTCCCAGTAATCGATATCGCTTACAGATAAACCTGCTTTACCCAATGCAACTGGAACTGCCTTTGCTGGAGCTGTTGTAAACCACTCTGGTGCTTGAGCTGCATCGCCATATGAAACAACTTTAGCAATTGGTGTTAATCCGTACTTCTCAACAGCCTCACCACTTGCTAAAATCAATGCAGAAGCACCGTCGTTTAAGGTAGAAGCGTTAGCTGCTGTAACTGTACCATCTTTTTGGAAAGCTGGACGCAATGCTGGAATTTTATCCATTCTTACGTTCTTGTATTCTTCGTCGTGATTAACAACTATTGGCTCTCCCCTTCTTTGTGGAACTTCAACTGGTACTATTTCGTCGTTAAATTTACCTGCTTCCCATGCTGCTGCCGAACGATTGTAAGACTCTATTGCAAAAGCATCTTGATCTTCTCTAGAGAAGTTGTATTCCTTAGCACACATATCGGCACAAACACCCATGTGTGTATCATTATACACGTCGGTAAGGCCATCCTTAACCATACCGTCAATCATTTGCACATTACCCAGTTTAACTGCTTTTCTGGCGTTCATATAGTGTGGTACCGAGCTCATATTTTCCATTCCCCCAGCTACAACCACTTCGTTATCGCCTGCTTTTATGGTTTGTGCAGCCAAAGCAATCGACTTCATTCCAGAAGCACACACTTTGTTCACTGTTGTACAAGGAACGTTTTCGCTCAATCCGGCAAACATAGCAGCTTGTCTTGCTGGCGCCTGACCCAAATTGGCAGACATTACGTTGCCCATAAATACTTCGTCAATTATTTTTGGATCTACTCCACCTTTTTCTAATGCACCTTTAATAGCTGCAGCGCCCAATTTTGGAGCGGGAACGGTAGATAAACTTCCCATAAAACTTCCGATTGGAGTTCGCACAGCGGATACAATAAATACTTCTTTCATATAATTAGATTTTGAGCTTGCAAAAGTAAATATTCTCTTGTCTTGTATGGAACTGTAAAAACGGGCTTTACAATAGTTTAACCCAATCTAAGATGCTACTGGTAGAGTTGGATGTCTTGAGGGATGATTCCCGTTTCAAAGTCGTATTTCTGCTTTCCGCCATATCCTAAAACATAAGCAGAGCCCGGCTTTACATAATCCTTAACGTCGGTAACTACAACTATTTCCTCTTCGTCAAATACGGCTAGCCCGTACAAATTAGCTCCTTCTTTTTTAAAAATTTGTTGGGGTTCTTTGTTTAGATTATTTGGTTCAAAACTGTAAACACCTCTATTGATATAAAACAGTTTGTTTTCTTTAGCAGAATAACACAAGCGGGTTGGAGAATATTCAATATCGTTGAAGGTGAAGGTAAAGGTGACCTTTCTGGAAATGGGGTCTATTCGATGCAATGTTGCTTCTTCTCTATCTCTTGGATTAAACCCTCCATCGCACAACACCCATAACAAACCCTCGTTATCTAACGCCAAACTCTGAGGCTGCCTTCCTACGGGAATTGACGTTTGCAATTGCCCTTCTAGATTGTAAACCTCTACCCTGTTTTCGTCCACATTGCAAGCAATCACATGGTTATCTGTTTCAATTAATTGCTCCAACCAGCCTTCTACCCGCACTCTATCAATAATCTTAAAAGCTGCCGTGTCTATTCGGTACAAAGTAGTTTTGTTTAATGAGGTAACCCATAACTCACCTGCGGTGGTTATTAAGCTGTATCTTGGTGAAGCCACTGCTAACTCACCTAATTGTTTGGTGCTTGGCAATTCTATTTTTCGGATCAGGTTGGAGTTATTAATACACACATATCCAATATCATCTGCAATCAATAAGGATTGAGCAATGTCGCCCAAGCTTTTTTCATTGGCTTTTTCAAACACGTTTTGTTCGGTCTGAACCTCATCAATATTGAAAGCCGTAAGCGAAGAATTTGCCAAGGTAAAGTTGCCTTCGTTTATTACAAAAATTGTACTTCCTACGGTGTCGATTATAGTGGTATCTGAATCTGAGAATTGCGGTCCAAAAGGCTTGTCTTTTTTACAAGAAAATAATAAAACTAAAAATACAAGTAAAATCCCTAACCTCATGATTTACTTAATTTTAAAGAAAAATTAAAAAATCGATTCGACATTGGTCTATTTGCAATTTCTTGATAAGGTTCGTTGTATAAATTGTGTACAAAACAACCCAGTTCTAAGCTGGTTCCTTTTTCCATTTTAAAGGTATAATTCAGCCCCAACATCGCATTAAAAAAAGAAGGTAAATAAGCGGTATTTTCAGCGTTTAAATAGCGTCTATCATTAAATCGGTGACTATAACTTATTCGCAACTGCTTATAGGCTAAAGAGCCATTAAAAGCTACTCTGTGTGCCGGTAGGTAAGCCAACTGATTTCCACTGGAATCAAGTGCTTGATTAAAGGTATAATTGGTGCGTACATTAAGCAACAAAGTTTTGGTTAGCGGTTTAAAGTACATTAAAGCGGCTTCAAAACCCGTGTTTTCTACTTCTGAAATGTTAGAAGCACTCCACAAACCAACGCTTGTAGGTTCCCATAAAATGCAGTCTTCTATGCTGCTCCAAAAACCGGTAAAGCTATAATTGAACCCGGTATCCCGCTCCGATAATACAGTAAACTCGCTCGTAAATCCGCGTTCGGGTAGCAAATCGGGGTTTCCTCCTACGCTCCAATACAAATCGTTTAAAGATGGAGCCATAGCGTGATATGCCGCGTTTGATTTAACAATCAACCACTTACTTTTTGAGTTCCATTTTGCCCCTGCGCTCGGTAATACAGGAAAAACATTATCGTCAATAACCTGAGATTTAATTAACCCGTGAAATAAAAAGGAATTGTATTGATAAGTTGCCCGAACGATGTGCTGCGCATCAAGTTGGTTTTGCCAACCGTTGTATGCTGGATGTTCTGCAGAGGCAACGCTGTAAATCAGAGCATTTTCCAACTCTAAGTCTTTAATGGGTTCGTACAGAAATCTGAGCTGAGCAAATAGTTGTTGCTCTCTACCAACATCAGCTATTCCTATGCCTTTGTTTTTATATTGTTGAGCAACAATCCTCCCACCTAAATTGGCTTTGATTTTAACGTTTTTCCAATAGGTAAGTAAGGAGAGGCTGGAGTTGATAGTATTGTCACCTTGCGACTCAACAACTCCCTGCTGAAAAGTCGTATGTGGTAAATTGCGTTTAGAGAGCTGAACAAGATTACTCCATCCAAAAACGGTATTTCTTTTGGTTTTCCAGTACAATTTTTGCTGACCTGTAAAAACCTCGTAACCAGCTCCGCTCATTCGTTCGGTTTTCACCTCTTTTCCGTTCGGATTTTCGTAGCTGAATACATTTTCACCATAGCTAGAATTCAATGCTGTAGAACTATAAAATCGTTTTTTTGAAACGACATACTTTATACCCGTTGAAGCATTATTAATAGAAGAAATTGCCTGCCTAAGTTGTAGTTGATCTCCTTTTCCGAAGACTGGATTTGTGCCAAAACTAATGGTACCACCCAAACCGCCTGCCCCATTTATCATTCCAGCTGCACCGTAATGAATTGAAATATCATCCGCTAAAATGGAAGGCATTAATGCGCCGTCGAAGGACTTATTCATGCTACTGGAAATAGGCATTCCTTCCCAAAGCACTGCTGTATGCCTTGAATTGTAACCTCTAAAAGCTATGGTACTTAACGCCCCACTTCCGTAGTCGCGTATGTATAAGTTAGTTTGAAATTTTAATATTTCATCTAAGGACAAATTGGCTCCAAGCTGCAATATGGTCGAATCTAAAATTGTAGTGGTAAAAACTGGATCTGGCTCTAGCCTAGACTCAATAGCAATTGGCTTTAAGTGCTGAATGGAATCCAAACTGATTTGTCCAATTGCTACTTGGCACATAGCCATTATTAGCAAGCTAAACCAAATTTTATTGAACCAACAACCGTTGAATTGCATTGCGATTTTGACCATTAAACTGAAGCAGATATGCTCCTGCAGGAATATTGTTTAAAGAGATGCGCTCTTGCTCGTTAACCTTGTTTTCCAATACAACTTCCCCTTGATTATTGAATAGTTTTAAAACGCCAGACTCTGAAACATTTAGATGAATAAAATCAATAGCCGGATTTGGATAAACATTGAGGTTTGAGCTGTACGCATTGATTTCTCTACTACCTAAAAAGATTTCACCTTCGTAATGAATTAACCCCACAGCCTCCAAATCGAAACCGCCAGTATAAAATCCATTATTCTGAAAATCTGTCGGGTAAGGGTCGTTGATAATGTTCCCTTTACTGTCTTTGGAAGCAATTGAAGGGTTAATAGAACCCACAACGTCCACAATGCGGATATACTTCACCGAATCGAGTCCAACATCGTCCAAATCGAATGGAGTGCCGTATTGCACCTTATACTTACCTGCCAAGTTGTTAAGGTTTGAAGCATCCAATGCATCAAAAGAACCAATTTGCGAGATGCCTGCTGTTAAGCTATGAGAAGGAAATCGAACATAATCCACTCCATTTTTACTAACCTCAACAAAAGCTAACTCCAGAAAATCGTTATTAAAACTGTTCTCAAAAACCGCAAAATCAGCTCCTGGTTTATTCAGTACCCAGCCATTAAAAGTTAGCACCGCTACTCCACTGTCTCCAAGACTTACAGCAGATTTATCGCTGGTTCCAAGTGCGTCTTCAGGCGTTCCAAAATTTACTTTCCCTATTGATTTGTTTGCCAAGTCTTTGTATCCGCGCACCAATTCAATAGACGATACCCACGAAACAAACAGCTCATTTTCGAACCAGATGGCATCTGTTCCTGTTGCTTCGGCATGTGGCGCATACGGTCCTTGAGCAAAACCAAAGGCACCTGCACTTAGCAAAGCGTATGTTAAAACTAGCTGTTTCAATTTTTAATAATTCGTTGTACCTGCAGATTACCCTCACTTTGAAGGTTCATAAAATAAATCCCTGCCTTTAGCTCTTCAATACTTACCACATTACCGTTCACTTGCAATGACATAATCTGACCGTTTATATCGGTTAAGGTTATTTGAGTGCTTTTGTTTATTCCATCAATTGTAAGAAGGCCATTGGTAGGGTTTGGATAGACTTTTATTTGATTCAACACTTGGTATTCCAATCCAACTTCGTTTTTTATGGTTATGTACATAAATCCAGTATCGCACTCCCCAAACAGATCACAAACTAAATACGACAGTGTATCTTGACCTAAAAAGCCATTATTGGATATGTATTCAACCTCTTTGTTTACAACTGAAGCTTTGCCATTTTTAGCGGTGTCCAACAAACTTATACTCAAGTCAGTTTTTTTCTCATCCACATCATTAGCCAAAACATCAATAGTTACAACTCCATCCGAACCGTAAGTCAGTGTATCAATATTTGCAATGGGAGCATCGTTTGCAATAATCTGAATTAAACCTGTATCGCACAAACCATGTTGGTTACAGAGGCTAAACCAAACAGAATCTACACCATTAAAACCGTTATCTGGCTCGTATGAAACAATAGAATCGGACAAAACATTAGCAGTACCGTTTGAAGGGTGCACCACAATACTTGTAGTAAGTGAATCTAGGCTACTACCGGGGTTGACTGCAAACTCTAATGTATTGAAATTTCTAGGTGCCGCGTTAAAACCAACTCGCTTGTACAAATAAGCTGCAAGAGGCTGAAACTGATTGCTGCTGTTGTTATAGACAAGACTATCTATACATGCATAAGTAGGCGTATTGATACCAAATTGTCCTTTGTCTGTTGAATTAAAAGCTATATCTAAATAACGGATTTTACCAAGCTTCTTCAAATCGACCCAAGTCCAGTCTTTTACGATATAATCATTAGCATTATTGGCATCTCGATAATCTGCCAAATAAAAAACCACCGAATCGGTTAATTCCAAATTGGCATCATATCCGTAAAAAGTAGCGGTGTAAAAGTCAGGATCGTTTCCTGAAGCGCCACCAAACTTTTTAGCAAAATTGTCACCGTTTAGCAGTGTTAGGTAAGTGTAAGTGGAATTATTAATCATTAATCCGTAAAGCGAATCGCCATTGGCAGAATGCGTGAACATAACAGTAGATTCAGAGTACAGCGTTGAATAAGCTGAGCTATTATGAGCTCCAGCCCCACTTATTGAAGCATATTGATTAGACCAGTTTTGCGCTAGAGTATCTGTTGTTTTGGAAACCGAAAAGCCACTCCAACTTCCCCAATCCGTGTTGTAATCGTTAAAAAAATAAGCAGCACCATCTACAAATCCACCGCTTTGGTCCGATCCGTTCCAAATAGTGTCATTTCCAGATAATACTGTTTCAAAATCTGATACGGTTTGAGCTTGAGCGCTAAACATCACCACCAGTGAAAGGCAGCTTAAAACTGTTGTTTTCATTTAGAAATAAAAAAGTTCAAGGTCGTCTTTATCCCGAAGAACACCTTCAAAAATAGCTATTGGCAGGTCTTCTGACTCGGTTCACTTTCGTGTCTTCCCCCATTCTACTGGAGTGACTGTGGTCGAAAGCTCTTTACGAACCTTACAGCTGCGGGAACAGTTTTGGATTTTCACCAAATTCCCTTTTCATTTATTCTGTTGAATTACAGAACAAAACCAACAACGCAACAAAAGTACAGTTTTGAGTTTGTTTACAATAGTTTAAAAGAAACTGGAACTTTTTAAAATTACTTTCGTTTACGATTGAGTTACCGATACTCTGCCATGATATGATAAAAAGAACCTTACTCATTGACGATGATCCAATTCAAAACTTAATCAACTCTAAAATGATTCAAAAAATTGAAGTAACCGACGATTTGGTAGTAGCCGAAAACGGAAAAGAAGTTTTTCAGAAATACCTTACCAACGATCAGGTGGTGCCAGAAATAATATTCTTAGATATAAATATGCCAGTAATGGACGGTTGGGAATTCCTGGATTATTTAAGCCTTGAAAGAAATGAACTAGAACCACACATTTATATGCTCACCTCCTCCGTTAGCCCAGAAGATGTAAAACGATCCGAATCCAATCACTCGGTAAAGGGCTTTATTACCAAACCTCTTTCATTAGAAAAACTCCAATTTTTAAAAAAAACAGCCGTCTAATCTCTTAAACATTCATCTCTCCCATAATTTTAGCCACTGCTGGACAAAGCAGCGCATTTTCATAGGTAATATCTAATATTTCTTCCATCTGTTTACGGTTGGTATGCGGATATTCTCTGCAAGCTTTTGGACGAACATCGTAAATTTTGCACTTGTTGTCTTTGTTTAAAAATGTGCAGGGCGACTCGTTCAGCACAAAATCACCATCTTCGTCCATGTGCAAGAATTTCTGAATAAAATCTCCTGGTTTTTGATTTAGATACTTTGCAATTCTATCAATATCGTCTTGCTCAAATATTGGGCTTGTAGTTTTGCAACAATTTGCGCATTCTAAACAATCAATTTCACTGAACGCTTTCTCATGCCCTTCGTGAAAAATTTGATCTATTTCATTACTTTTCAGATAGCCAAGCGATTTGAATTTATGCTGCAGCCCTTGTTTATTAGAATTGGTCTTTTGCAGATATCTCTTGTATTCCTTCTTCATTTCCATTCAAACATACAATCAAGTAACGAAAAGAGAGTAGCCCCCACACTATCACTCTAAAACATTTATGCAACAAATAAAAAAAGTTCAATTAAATGAGTATCTAAATGATAATTTATCTGGGAATGAAATTGGCCATATGTGACCATTACTCGCCTGCTATTTATACTTTTGCGAACCTTGAAAACTCGGTTTTAAAGCCGATAAAATTGAATGCATTACTCCATACTTAAACTCTATTATGTCTAAAATAATTTACACAAAAACCGACGAAGCTCCCGCTTTAGCTACTTACTCATTTTTACCAATAGTTCAAAAATTTACTAGCGCTGCTGGCGTTGAAGTTGAAACAAGAGACATATCTCTAGCAGCTAGAATTGCATCTGTTTTTCCAGAGTTTTTACCGAGCGAACTTCAAATGTCTGACGACCTTGCCGAATTGGGTCATCTAGCTAAAACCCCCGAGGCAAACATTATTAAACTGCCAAACATTAGTGCATCAATGCCACAATTAAATGCAGCAATAAACGAATTAATAGCTAAGGGCTACAATGTTCCAGAATACCCAACAAATCCAGAAACAGAAAAGGAACGCGAAATAAAAGCCCGCTACGACAAAGTAAAAGGTAGCGCAGTAAATCCAGTTTTAAGAGAAGGTAACTCGGACAGACGAGCGCCAAAAGCAGTAAAAAATTACGCTAAAAACAATCCGCACTCAATGGGTGAATGGTCCGCTGACTCAAAATCGCACGTAGCAAGTATGAGCAAAGGGGATTTTTACGCTTCGGAAAAGTCTGTTGTAATTGATACTCCCACTACTGTTGCCATTGAATTACACAATTCAAATGGAGTAAAAACACTAAAAGCAAAAACAGAATTAATCACTGGTGAGGTGATTGACTGCGCTGTAATGAGTGCTGAGGCACTTACCTCTTTTCTTGAACAAGAAATAGCAGATGCTAAAGCACAAGGCATTTTATTTTCTGTGCACCTAAAAGCGACTATGATGAAGGTTTCTGACCCCATCATTTTTAGTCATGTGGTTCGTGCTTATTTTAAAGACTTGTTTGCAAAACATGCTGATACATTTACTGAACTAGGTGTTGATACTAAAAGTGGGTTTGGTGATGTCCTAGGAAAGATTCAAGAGCTTTCTGCTGACAAAAGAGCCGATATAGAAGCTGATGTTCAAGCTTGCTACGATAACCAACCGGATTTAGCCATGGTAAATTCAGATAAAGGGATTACCAACTTGCACGTACCAAGTGATGTAATTATTGACGCATCTATGCCAGCAGCAATTAGAACATCGGGAAAAATGTGGGGATGGGATAATAAATTGCACGATACCAAAGCCGTTATTCCAGACCGCAGCTATGCAGGTGTATATCAGGCTACAATTGACTTCTGTAAAAAGAATGGTGCATTTGACCCTACAACAATGGGTTCGGTTTCCAATGTTGGTCTTATGGCTCAAAAAGCTGAAGAATACGGCTCTCACGATAAAACTTTTGAGGTGGCAGAAGCAGGTACAGTGAAAGTGGTTGATTCAAACGGAAACATACTAATGGAACAAGCCGTTGAGGCTGGAGATATTTTTAGAATGTGCCAGGTAAAAGATGCTCCCATTCAGGATTGGGTAAAGCTTGCCGTAAATAGAGCAAAGGCTACTGGAAACCCAGCTATTTTCTGGTTAGATAAAAACAGAGCGCATGATGCTAACTTGATTGAAAAAGTTGAAAAGTATCTCCAAAATCACGATACATCTGGTTTAGACATCAGAATTATGTCGCCTGTTGATGCTACTAATTTTTCGTTAGAGCGTTGCAAAAAAAGTGAAGACACCATTTCGGTTACCGGAAATGTGTTGAGAGATTACCTAACGGACCTCTTCCCTATTTTGGAATTAGGCACAAGTGCAAAAATGCTTTCGATTGTACCACTTATGAACGGCGGCGGTCTGTTTGAAACAGGCGCTGGAGGCTCTGCTCCTAAGCACGTAGAACAATTGGTAAACGAAAACCACTTGCGTTGGGATTCATTAGGAGAATTTTTGGCTTTAGCCGTTTCGCTTGAGCATTTGGCGGAAAACTTTAACAATCCGAAAGCAAAAGTTTTAGCTAATGCATTAGACAATGCTACCAGCAAGTTTCTAGAAAATGGAAAATCGCCAAGCAGAAAAGCTGGTGAACTTGATAACCGTGGCAGTCACTTTTATTTGGCTATGTATTGGGCAGAAGAACTGGCTAATCAGAACGACGATAATGAATTGAAAGAACACTTTGCTTCTGTGGCAGAGCGACTAAACGCCAATGAAGAAAAAATCGTTTCAGAACTAAATTCAGTTCAAGGTAGTGCGGTAAATATTGGTGGGTATTATTACCCTAATGCTAAACTTACTAGCGCAATTATGCGTCCTAGCACTACCCTAAATTCAATTATTGAATCTATTTAATAAAAACTATGGCAAAAGCAGATTGGAAAACCGTTGCTGAATTTGAAGACATTACCTACAAAAAGTCAGGTAAAGTTGCAAGAATAGCCTTTAACCGACCCGGTGTTAGAAACGCGTTCCGCCCAAAAACGGTAGGCGAATTATACAAAGCTTTTTTGGATGCTCGTGAAGACACCAATATTGGCGTAGTGTTACTTTCTGCTGAAGGACCTTCAAGCAAAGACGGCAAGTATTCTTTCTGTAGCGGTGGCGATCAAAATGCAAGAGGTCACCAAGGCTACGTTGACGACGATGGCATGCCACGCTTAAACATTTTGGAAGTACAACGCCTTATCCGCTTTATGCCAAAAGTGGTAATTGCAGTCGTGCCAGGTTGGGCAGTTGGCGGTGGACATAGTTTACATACCGTTTGCGACCTTACACTTGCGAGTAAAGAGCACGCTATTTTCAAACAAACCGATGCTGATGTTACCAGTTTTGACGGCGGGTATGGTTCGGCCTATCTTGCCAAAATGGTAGGACAAAAAAGAGCCAGAGAGATCTTCTTTTTAGGCAGAAACTACTCGGCGCAAGAGGCATACGAAATGGGAATGGTAAACGCTGTAATTCCGCACGATAAACTCGAAGAAGAGGCTTACCAGTGGGCGCAAGAAATTTTAGAAAAGTCACCTACTTCTATTAAGATGCTCAAGTTTGCCTTTAATTTGACGGACGACGGCATGGTAGGTCAACAAGTTTTTGCCGGAGAGGCTACTCGCTTGGCCTACATGACGGACGAAGCTAAAGAAGGAAGAAATGCCTTTTTAGAAAAACGCAAACCAGATTTTTCTGATATCAAATGGATTCCATAATTAGCTCTGAGATATTATGTTGATTTACAAGCAGTTTACTTTTGATTCAGCCCACCAACTACCAAATGTTCCAGAAGGTCATAAATGCAAAAACTTGCATGGTCACACCTATCACCTTACCGTTTATATAGAAGGGGAATTGGATGAAAAACTAGGATGGGTAATGGATTTTAGCGAGGTAAAAGAGGCTATGAAACCTGTTCTTAAAAAAGTAGATCACAATTACTTAAACGACATACCGGGACTTGAAAACCCTACCTCTGAAGTGCTTGTAGTGTGGATTTGGAAACAAATTAAACCGGCTCTACCTATGCTTAAAAGACTTGAGCTCAAGGAAACTCCTACTAGTGGGGCGATTTATGAAGGATAAAGAGTTTTTAATTTTAAATGTTGAATTTTGAATTAACAATTCTCAATTAGTAATTGGTGCTTTAATTCAAAACTAAAAACTCAACATTTAAAATTTCGCTAGCGTTTAACAAAAACCTTCACCTCGGCTGTATGACTGTCCCACGTTTCGGAGCCCTCGTCGATTAATTCTAGGCCCGCTTTGTTTACTACCTCCAAGCTTGTGCCGCCCTCATTTTTCCCAAAGTGTTTGTCCCAGATATAAACGTCTCCCGGTTGCAAATCCTTTAGTTCGAAGTACTTGGTAAAAAAAAATATTTCGTCTGTCCGGTTGCTCGGATCAGCATCGAGATACACTGCTAAAAACGAATGATAATAAAACAAACGCCCTTCTTTCCTGAGGTCATTAATCTTTTCTTTATCTAGCTTTCTAATTGCCAACACCTCTAAACTTTCGTTTTTTGGAAACTCGTACAAATGCTCAGCTACTTCCTTCATGGTGTAAATGCATCCCACAGAAATAATTACGATTACCAACTTGAACTTGGTAAGCCACCTCCACTCTAACGCTTTAAGACTAAACAAGGCAATTAATGGCACAATAACCATCATTACTCGCACCAAACCTGCCGATGCACCTATACCCAAATACCACACCGTTGAATGTGCAAAAAAGAAAGATAGAATAAGCGCAAGTACCAATAATTCAAGCTTCAAGTTAAACGTGATTTTTATTTTAGGGTGCACAAATTCAACAATTAATCGAATGATGCTCACCAATAACAGCACACTTAAAAGCTGATGAATGATTTGATCATAAGACTCAGCAAAATGCCAAAAAGATCCGCTGCCATAAACTGCTGAAGCACCACCGTAGGGTTGCTTGGTTATTATCCAAAAGAAATCTCCGTAATATGGCCAACCAATCAGGGTGTAAAGAATAAAGCCAGTCAGTAAAAAAGGAGCAGCTTTTAAGGACTTAACCCACCATAAAAACAACAGAAACAAAGGATAATAAATAAACAGTTCTGTTCTGCAAAGAATTAAAAACGAAAGGATTACACTGCCTAGTTTGTACTTCTGAACCGAATAAAAATACACACCCGCAATAACTACCAATGCCGAAATAGGTTCTGTGAGCCCGCTGTAAATTCCGATATACATTATCGGAGCAAATACGGTAAAAATAACTGCCAGAAAATGGAATTTATACCCAAGTTGTTTGGCTGTTAGACTTGCAAAAACTCCAGCTCCAAGTCCGCTGAGTATATTCATTAATTCAACTCCTTTTAATCCCAACTGAGCAAATGGAGCAGCGAAGAGTGTAAAAATGGGTTTACCCCAATGATCTACAAAATAATGCGGATGCTCAAATGCGTAACGGGCAAATAAGTAGTGTGTATAAGTATCTCCCCCACCCGATGTCCATTCCATAATAGACAAGTAGTACAGAAAATACCCCAAACTACCGAGCGCCAGGAGCGCAATTAAGCCGAATTGTTTTGCAAAATTCAAGTACCCAAAAATGAGTAATTCAACGATACGAAATTCAACTATTAGAAAAATCTTGAATAATAATCCAAAGTCAACTTTAATCCAGATTTTAACACTCTGTAAAAAACCAAGCTGCCTTACAATTGTTTTAAGAGAAAAACATTAGAACATGAAAAAGCATATCACATTATTAGGTGTAGCTGCCCTATTTGTTGCCTGCGTAGGCGACGGAAACGCAAACAAAGCAAAAACTGAAAAGAAAATTCAAATTGAAACAGGTCCTCAAGAGCAAAAGCCTGCAGATATTCCAGCGGTAGCTGAAATTGTAATTGAGAGCACAGATCAAATGAAGTACAACACGAAAAGAATTGAGGTGTATGAAGGTCAAAAGGTAAAACTTACCTTGAAGCACGTTGGTGAAATGCCGTTGGAATCTATGGGACACAATTGGGTCTTATTGGCAAGAGGCACAGACAAAAACGCATTTGCAGAAGCATCAATAGACGCAAAAGAAACAGGATACATTGCACCTGAAATGAAGGATGCGGTTATTGCAAATACCAAAACAATTGGTGGTGGCGAAGAAGTTACCATAGAATTTGATGCTCCAAAGAAAGGTTTGTATGATTTTATCTGCTCTTTTCCAGGACACGTGGGTATGATGAATGGAAAGTTTGTAGTGCAGTAAAACTTTTCAGAAATGGATAAAAGAAGGGGCTATTCGCCCCTTTTTTAGTTTTTAAAAATTCAGAGTATACATAATGTTTGGAATGATAGCTAGTTGAGTTGTATAGGCCAAATTGCCCGTTTCAGCATTGTAAAACTCCCTAACCTTAGCTTGGTTATTTGTTGCATTCAATACTTCTAACTTAAACTCGTGACTCGTTTTCTTTTTGTTTAGGCGATATAGCCCACTCACGTTCATAAAGAAAATATCATCCGCTTTGGCAGATAAAGGATCATCAGACCAAATGTGTCTTCCTTCAGCTCTTGATTTTTCTATATCAACAGGAGTGTATCGCTGGCCACCAACCAAAGTAGTTTTTATGTTAAGTTGAAACGCGTTGTTTCCCTTTTCTCCTACTGCCCACTCTTTTCCTATTAGGAAGTTAGCATTGTAATCTCCTGCAAATAACGACTTACGCCAAACACCGTCTTTAGCTTGGTATTTTGATTTAAAAATGGAAGCAGTTGCCAATTAGTAAAAGTTCTTTGCAAAATAGCGCTCTAATGTAAATTCTACCCCTTAATTCTCGCCTTTTCCAGCGCTTTCTAATGCAAGGTTATCAAACCATGCCGTTTCGTTTATCAACGAATAATGAGAACCTATTCTATCATCAATTGGAACATCATATAGCTGCTGATAATACAATTCGGTTTTAAAATGTGTGTTTATCTTTAATGAATAAAATATTGTCAGTTATAGGTTTCGCCAAATCGAAATTATCGAGAACAAAATATTTTCAATTGTGGTAAGTGAGCTTATGCCACTATAACTTCGTCTAAAAGTACGTCGTGCAGTTCTCTTGGTACTTGAGAAACCAATTGAAATGTAAATCCAATTCCAATTGTAGTGGAATCAGGATGTTGGGTTAAAAAACTATCGTAATAACCGCCACCATAACCTAGTCTCCCTCCATTTTCATCGAATGCTAAACCCGGAACTATAATTAAGTCGATATTACCAACAAACTCATTATCACCTGCCGGATAGGTAGTTCCAAAAACGCCTTTTTCCACCTCCTTTATTGAATTTAATACCAAGTGTTTTAGATTGGGCTTCTTTAGCGATTTTGGACAAACCACCTTAATCTGCTGACTCAAGCACCATTCGATAAAAGGAGTTATCTGCACTTCATTATTCATAGGTAAAAATGCGTGAACCACTTTTGCATTTTTGATTTCAACATGTTCGATTAGCTGTTGACAGATTTCGTTTGATGCTTTTAATTGCTGGTCAGCCGACATTTTTGAACGATCAGAAAGCATCCTTTTTCTGAGTATGAGCTTTGATTCTGGAACTTGATTTTCTTTCATTACGAAATTTATAGAATGTAGAGATTCCCGTCTTCACGGGAATGACGATTAGTATGGAAAATGAATCACTCGAAGGGACACCACACTACAGATAATTAGCATAATCAACTGTGATAACTATTTACCAATTTCAAAGCTATCCACCTGCTCTTCAGTAAAAGGGTTACGGACATCAACGGAAACTTTATCTCCTTCTACATTTACCAATACCACCACATTTTGCGTCGAAAAATTAGTGGCAAAATCAGACCAAGGTGTTTGCTCTTTTGCATAGTAGGGAGCACCTGCGGAACCGTTGTTAATTTGATAAATCGATCTTTTTAATTCCAATTTTGGTTTCGACCAACTCTCGGGATAGCGTGGCATTTTTTGAGTAATGTATGTTCTGGCATAATTGTGTTCATCACCCGTTAACAATGCCCTTACTTTGGTGTTTTGATTTATCATGGCGTCTAATAGTTCATCTCTGCGTTCTATTATTCCCTTTTCTACTTTTTCGCCCGCCACAATTGGTCTTGGCCAATTCTTGCCTCCATACCACATATCATCGTCAACATGTCCGCCATTGGGAAAAAACGGCGTGTGCAGCGTGACAAAAATGTGGTCGATATCTTTATCGGATTCAAATTGTTGCAATTCTTTCTTAAACCACTCCAATTGTTTATCCATGATATAAGCGTGAATGTTTCCGCTTGTTGAGGGGTAACGCGTTATAGCATAAGCATACCAATAGTTTGAATTCAGCACAACCACCGCTACATTTCCATGGATATAGGAATACACCGTTTCGTCGTAAGGTGGAAAATCAATTGAACTTGAGTCAGGGTCATAAACCGCTCCATCTTCTGATTTTAAGTCAATTACAGGATTGCAAAAATTCTCCGCAAAAATTGTCTCTGCGCTTTCAGTTTCAAACGGGAATCGATCCACACCAGCACTTGCTGTGTTGTTTTCGGTTGGAAAAAAGTTTACCAAAGCCTCGTGATTTCCCATACCCACATTCACGGGAAAATAAGCCGCAAAAGGCTCTAAGGATCTTTTCCAATTGGCGTATTGCAGGTTCATTTCTTCTTTATCCGCCAAATAGCCGTTAATCATATCGCCAGTAAACTGCATAAAAGCAGATTCTCGAGCGTTTGCATAGGATACAATGCGCTGCATTACGTAATAATTAGCTCCGTACAAATTGCGTTCACCACCACCCTGTCCGTTTCTGGAATCGCTGGCATAAGCAAAGGTGAAGGGCGATCTACTCCCTTTTTTAGGGTTGGTTTTAAAACTATAGGTACGCTTAATAGGCTGATAAACAGAGTAATTGTATTTTGTATTGGCTTCTAAATCCGAAACTTCAAACTCCACATATTGCTTGTCAGTAGAGCTATAAGTTTTTCCATTAACCTCAATTTCAATTTTTGCCGGCTTGTTTAAGGTCAAACTAATTACTGCACTCTGATCTGTGAGTTGATTAACATATGGGCCCTCAATTACTGACGGTAATAATTTAAACATCTCTTGTTTGTATTCAAATGCCAAGCGACCATCGTACAGTAAAAGCCCTTTTTGATTCATTACACGATATCCAATTAATCCAACACCAGATTTTTCCCAACCACTCATATCGTATTTACCTCTTAGTAGGGATAAGTTGATCTCTGCTTTTGAATCAGAAATGTTAGCAGTTCGTTTAAAATATACTGGCATTGGATAAGAACCATCA
>CBFICO010000048.1:17377-17693 GCA_965661115.1 Salibacteraceae bacterium | reverse complement strand
CTAAAGAGAAATTCAGAGAAATGTACACATTAAAACGAATCGCAAAGGAGCACCGCTAATGGCTACAGAAAACCTTCAACGTACGCGAAATAAAGAGCTAAAACATAAACTCAAAAAAATATTAGAGCTTACAGGCGCAATCAATAAAAATGTAAAATCCAGTGAACTATTTGCACTTTACGGAGATATTCTTGAAAACGATTTAAAGGTTTCTAAGTCCGCTTTTATTGCCAATTTAAATGGAGAATGGAAAACTACTATTAAAATTGGATGCTCTCTTGAAATTACTCCAGAGCTAATACGGGCATTAGATAAA
>CBFICO010000048.1:0-17367 GCA_965661115.1 Salibacteraceae bacterium | reverse complement strand
CATTGGTAATCTACAAGAAAGCTCAATACCAGATTTGCTTCAATTCGATTTGGTTATTCCAATTAAACATAAAAGCAAGTTTCTTGGCTTTCTACTGCTTCAGGATAAAGCAGAAGAAACCAATAGAGTTAGTACGATTATCAGAAACCTAAATTTCATCCAGTCCACTGCCAACATTATTATGGTTGCCATTGAAAATAAACGAATGGCAAAAATCCAATTGGAGCAAGAAGGTTTTAAAAGAGAATTGAGCCTAGCTAAGCAAATCCAAAAGGCACTTTTTCCCAAGGATTTACCTAACGACGACAGAATAGAAGTTCAAGCGTTTCATCAGTCGTATGGGGACGTTGGTGGCGATTACTATGATTTTTTACAAGCCTCGCCAACTGAATATTATTTCTGTATTGCCGATATTAGTGGAAAAGGAATATCAGCGGCCATATTAATGTCAAATTTTCAAGCTACATTCAGAAGTGGAGTTCGGCAAAATTTACCCTTAACTGCATTGATTCCAGTTCTCAATAAGTCAGTAATTGAAAACAGCAGCGGCGATAAGTTCATTACGTTTTTTGTTGGAAAATATGATGCAACAAACAAGGAGCTTGAATATGTCAACTGTGCGCATCCAAGTGCATTGCTCATTAATGAAAAGAGAATAATTGAACTAAAAGCAGATATTCCGGGGTTAGGAATGTTAGAGGATTTGCCACAATTTGTTTCAAACTCTATCGTAATTACAAAAGAGAGCGTTTTAGCTTGCTATACCGATGGCATAACAGAATTAGAAAATGCGCAAGGTGAATTGTTTGGCACTCAGAGGTTAAAAGAAAGCATTTCTAATTACAATAACCTTTCTTTGTCTGGGATGATATCCCATATAAGTGAAACACTAAATGCGTATGCAATTGGTTCAAGAACTAATGACGAGATTGCCGCATTAGCAATACATTTTAAGGAATAACCCAACATCTATTCCTTAACAACTTGGTTTCCTTTTAACCATTCTATTGCACTCGCCATTTTTTCTTTGTCAAAAAGAATTTTATGCGTTGTTTTCTTCGTTTATCTAGTTTGCTGGTTTTACTGGTTAGCAACTTATTCACTACAGGTCAGATAGATACACTAGAATTTAAAGTTGATAAAGAATTTAACACCTTTAGAGCCTTTCACTACAATTGTCACCAACAAATTGGAGACATCAGCTGCTTACTAAATTCGAAGGAAGTTTGCCTTCGTTGCAAAAACCCTGAAAATTTGCAGGACTCTATACTCCAAAACGTAGCACGAGGAACGGACTCTCTTTTTATAAAACTTAAAGACGAAAATGATATTCTAAGAATGGAATACTTCAGACCAAGTTCAGAAGTATTTCTTGGTAAGGTAAAAATCTACGACAAGCGTGGTAAATTAAAAGTGATTGAAAGTTTTCGAACTGGATTCTATCACAAATATACCAAGCGATTTATTGAAGTGCATCGCTACCCAATTCGAATGGGTGTTTGGAAGTATTTTGATAAAAATGGAAATCTAGTCAAATCGGTTACTTACCGACTATTAATGGACAGTCACATTTCGGACTACCACATGCTGGTGCGTGAATTAAAATACCATAAGCAGAACAATCAAGTAAAAGTTCAGAAAGAATACACGGTAACCATAGACGAACTAGAATTGGGGTTGAAAAAGGTGAAACTTAGAAAGCCTTTCTATGTAGCTAGGGGTAAAAACTTGTAGTTATTGCTCTATTATATTTTGAACTTTCTTCCCATACAAATCCAGCGCAACTACTATGGCTAAACAACCCCAAAATGGAACAGAAGCCTTATCCGTATCTAAAAAGTTATTCAAAAATCCGTGGGTTAAATAGGTGGTTACTCCTAAAATGGAACCCATCACTAGTAGTTTTGAACTTTGTTCTTCCAGTTTGTAATACAACGGAATTGCGGTATAATAAAAGAAGAATATCACCAATAAAAACGTAACTAACCCTAGTACACCCATTTCAGCCAAAGGTCCAAAATACTCGCTATGCGCATTGCCCCCATCTCCAAAATTGGTTGAGATAATGGTTAGCAAACTCGAGTGTTGGTATGGAGCATATAAAAAAGAATAAGTACCCGGTCCATGACCAAAAACAGGTCGCTCAGCAAACATATCTAACGCAGCATTCCAGCGGTTTAAACGCTCCACGTTACTTGCATCAGTAGCCACATTTGATATGGACTCTACATGCTCTGATAAGTCATTAGAGGAGTCTTGGCGGTTCTTCTCCAATTTCTGCATTATTTCCGTTTGTAGGTTAAATAGAATGAATAAAACAAAAGCTGCAGCAGCTAGCAAGTACTTTATATGAATTCGCCAATGAATAACCATAGCAACCAATAAAGCTGCAATCAGGCTAACCCATGCCGCCCTTGTATAACTGAATATTACACCAACCAAAAACAGAACTAACACCATAAAGAACTGAATCTTGGCAGTTACTCGAATTTTCCGAATCCATAAAAAACAGATAATAATGGGGATATAAAAGGCTATCAAAGCTCCGTAACTGGTATGATCTTTATAAAATGGCTGCATCACCCAATGTGCTGGTTTTTCCTCAAAACCTCTTATGGCGTGGTTTATTACGGTATAAACAATTACACCAGCAAGAGGAATAATGTACAGCCATAAAAATCTATCAATGTTCTTCTGGTTTTTAAAAAGTACAATAGCCATAAAATAGAATGGAACCACAAACCACAATCTTGACACAAAAAACTTGAAGGAAACTAACGGTAACTCACTCGGAAATACACAAATAATTACCCAGACTAAGTTCAATAATATTGCAACAGATAGAGGGTGTTTAAGGATGGTCATGTCGTATTTCCAGTCGTACAGAACCTTTGCAAAAAACACCAACATAGCCCCAAACATTAGCGGCTCTGTCGGCAAATAAACGCCTAATCCAAATTCGAGTTTTTCTAGATTTTGAGAAAGCGGCGTAAAAAAGACAATGGCCAACAAAAGCCAATCGAGTTTAAATAGAGCGACTCCAACAACAGCAACTACCATAGGTAGCCCCCACAAATAATAAAACTCGTACGCACCGGCAACGGAAGCCACAGCAATAAAAATTGCCATAGCCAAATAAAAAACATTGGATTTACCTTGCTCTGATGTTAAACTGAAATTCAAACTCAAAATTCAGATTATGCCTGTCTATTTTGGATACGTTGGTAATTTTCTAACCCGATGATAAACAACACTGCCAAAACAAAAGTTGCAATTACCGAAACCACAACAATCAACCAACGAATTGGGTATGCTTTCTTTTCTGATGCCCAGGCCTTGTTTACCGTAAACTTGTGCGTAACGTTCTGCGAAGCATCTACTTTAATCTCCTCGTATTTAGCTCTAAGAAGTAACAGCCGCTCTAATTCAAATTCTCTTTGATCGCTCAATCTTTCTTGCAGCGGGCCATATTTACCAAGTGTATCTAACTGATCTTTAAGACGTTTTGCAGCACCACTATTACCTTGAGCCAACACTTTGTAGTACTCTTGCGAAAGCATCTCTGTTTGCTTTTCAGCATTTGCAATTCCTTTTTCCCCTAGCATCTTAAGCGTATCATCAACCGCCTGCATGCGTTCTTCCATCTTCAGGTACTCTCGCTCAATCACCTCAAAAGCCTGTTGCGCTCTATCGTGAATCATTTTGTTTTTAGCCGAGTCTAACAGCGCAGCTATATCGTTGGCGATAGCCGCCGCCATATTTTTGTCCTTATCCAAAACTCTAATCTCAATTGACTGAAATTCTGTACGCTTAAATGACACATTATCTTCCCACTCTTCAATCAATTTGGTTTGAGGAAACTTCTCCCCCTCACCTATTTCGTAATGTGTCATTAGTTGATACTTGGCAACAATCTTATCTCGAATCATTTCAGAGTTCAAGATTTGCAGCATTTGCTCTGCTTGTTCTTCCTCACCAAACTGAACAATATCATTCTTTGCACCTGCATCTTCCGTCATTACCCCTTTCGATATTGAAGAAGAATAGGCAGGAAAAAACACGTAAGTAGATTCAAATTTTTCTGGAATAATCAATGATACCACTGCTGATAACACAGCCGCAGCCCCACACACAATAATTAATTGTTTTTTCCATTTTAAAAGAAACACTAAAAGATTAGTGCTATCAAACTGTTCGTTGTACTGATTTGTACTCATTTTTCTATTTTAAAAAGTCCGCCAAAAGTAAGCGAATTCAATTAGTTTAGCCCCTGTGAAAATTGCTGTAAACACCCGACTTTTACTCAAGAATAAACTCGATGGAATTGGGTGGTTTACCTATGAAACCCTCAGCAGAATTACCAAGCAACGACCAAATGATGAATTTATTTTCATCTTCGATAGAACGTGGCACAACGATTTCATCTTTAGCGATAATGTAACACCCGTAAAGGTCGGCCCACAAAGCCGTCACCCATTCTTATGGTATTGGTGGTTTGAGCATAGCTTACCAACGGTTTTTAAAAAATATCAGCCCGATGTATTTCTATCACCTGACGGATATCTATCCTTATCGTCCAACCTAACTCAAATTCCTGTAATACACGACCTTAACTTTGAGCATTATCCTAAAGACCTACCTTTTTGGTACAGAAAATATTACCGCCATTACTTTCCAAAATACGCTCAAAAGGCAAGTCGGATTGTAACGGTAAGTGAGTTTTCAAAACATGATATTGCTTCAAAATACGGTGTAAATCCCTCCAAAATTGACGTGGTTTACAATGGTGTTTCTGATGATTTCACCTCACTTTCAGATTCGGAAAAAGAAAATGTACAGCAACAATTTACGCAGGGCAAACCTTATTTCGTTTTTGTAGGAACGTTGCACCCCAGAAAAAACATTGCTCGATTATTAGAAGCCTTCGAAAATTTTAAAAACTCAGGAAGCTATCCCCATCAGTTAGTTGTAATTGGTCGCCGTAAATGGTGGACTTCTGAAATGGAAAATACCTATCAGAATATGCAGCACAAAAACGAAGTATTATTTAATGAAGGGCTGACCAGAAACGACGTGGTAAAAGCCGTTGGCGGCTCTGAAGCGCTGCTCTACCCTTCAACGTTTGAAGGGTTTGGAGTACCCATTCTTGAAGGTATGAAAAGTGGAGTACCAGTAATAACTTCGGAGCTAACCGCCATGCCAGAAATTAGTGGAGAAGCTGCTTTATTGTGTAATCCGTTTGATGCAAAATCGATTGCAGAACAAATGAAAAAGCTTCTACATGAGCCTAATTTGGCTGAAATGCTGATAACCAAAGGCAGCAAAAGAGCAAGTGATTTTAATTGGGATAAAACGGCAGAGTTGCTATGGGATAGTGTTGAAAATTCCATCCTTTCTAAATAGACAAAACGAACATTTTCAGTTAACAATTGTACTAACCATCACAAGACCTCAGTCTTTATTTCAGCTATTTTTGCAGTTACTCTAATTACATGAATACTACTCAAGAAAAACTTAAGGAAATAACCATACTTTTTGCTGGCGATTCTGGTGATGGAATGCAACTAACTGGCAACGAATTCGCCAACACAAATGCATTGTATGGAAACGATTTAGCTACTTTCCCAAATTTTCCTGCCGAGATTAGAGCACCACTCGGTACAGTGGCTGGTGTATCTGGATTTCAAATGAAATTTGGGAGTACAGAAATCTTCACACCCGGTGATTTAGCCGATGTTTTAGTGGCTATGAATGCCGCTGGTTTAAAATCGAGTTTACACAATGTTCGCAGAAGTGGGGTTATCATCGTTAATGCTGCCGGGTTCGACAGAAAAAACATCAATTTAGCCAAATACGAAAGCAATCCACTTGAGGATGATTCCTTAAAAGATTACACCGTAATCAATATTGACATCACCAAGTTAACTCAGGAAACGTTAAAAGAATCAGGACTAGGAAGAAAGGATGTTGAGCGTTCTAAAAACATGTTTGTGTTGGGCTATCTCTATTGGATGTTCAGCCGAAACATGGAAGGAACCGTAAGCTTTCTAAAACGAAAGTTTGGTTCCAAACCAGAGATTTTAGAAGCCAACTTAAAAGTTTTACAAGCAGGTTACAACTACGGTGATACCACCGAAACTTTTACCTCGAGATACGACATTCAAAAAGCGGATTTACCCAAAGGGATATATCGTTCGGTAATGGGCAATCAAGCAACAGCAATGGGATTAATTGCTGCAGCACAAAAAGCCGGTTTGCAGTTGTTCTATGGATCGTATCCCATTACACCAGCGTCCGACATTTTACACGAACTGGCCAAACACAAAAATTTTGGTGTTAAAACATTTCAAGCTGAAGACGAAATTGCCGCAGTTACGGCTTGCATAGGTGCATCGTTTGGTGGTGCGCTTGCAGTAACTGGCTCATCAGGACCTGGTATTGCACTTAAAGGTGAGGCTCTTGGACTTGCAGTTATGTTAGAAATTCCTGTAGTTGTAGTAAATGTTCAACGTGGTGGACCTTCAACGGGATTACCTACCAAAACAGAGCAATCGGATTTGATGCAAGCATTGTTTGGAAGAAACGGTGAAGCACAAACTGTTGTTGTAGCTCCTTGCACACCAAAAGATGCATTTGAAACCGCTTTTGAAGCGTGTAGATTGGCAGTGGAACACATGATGCCTGTGATGATGTTATCTGATGGATACATCGCAAACGGCTCGGAACCGTGGGCTTTCCCAAAAGCAGATGAATTAAGTGAAATCAAGCCAAAATTTGCCAAGGTTGAGGATTATCAAGAAGAAAAATATTTACCCTACAAACGTGACGAAAAATTAGTGCGAGAATGGGCTATTCCTGGAATGAAAGGGCTAGAACATCGTGTGGGTGGATTAGAAAAAGAAGATTTAACTGGTAATGTTTCTTACGACCCGGATAACCACGAACACATGGTAAAAACCAGAGCGCGTAAAATTCAACTGATCGCTGACAGTATCCCGCTCCAAACTATTGACCAAGGGGCCGAAAAAGGAAAACTACTCATCCTGGCTTGGGGTTCTCCTTACGGGGCAATTAAAACTGCGGTAAGGCAACTTCTAGCAGAAGGCTACGATGTAAGTCATGCTCACATAAAATACCTAAATCCTTTCCCGAAAAACTTGGGAGAAGTCCTTAGCAATTTTGATAAAGTGCTGGTTCCGGAAATTAATGATGGGCAATTGGACATTTTAATCAGAAATAAATTTTTAATTCCAACAACACGTTTGTGTAAGATTAAAGGATTGCCTTTTACTGCAAATGAGATTATTGAAAAAGTAAAAGAAATCTACTAACCAAAAGAAATTAATTATGGCAGAAGCACTCACCGCAAAAGACTACGCAACAGATCAAGACGTAAAATGGTGCCCAGGATGTGGAGATTATTCCATTCTGAAACAGGCTCAAAGTGTTGTGGCTGAATTAGGCCGAAAACGAGAAGAAATCGTTTTCATTTCAGGTATCGGTTGCTCTAGTAGATTTCCGTATTATATGGAAACTTATGGCATGCATTCTATTCACGGCAGAGCAACTGCAATTGCCAGTGGTTTAAAAGCAGCCCGACCCGAGCTTGATATTTGGATTGTAACCGGTGATGGTGACTCACTTTCTATAGGTGGCAATCATTTGATGCATTTACTTAGAAGGAATTTCGACGTGAATATTTTATTGTTCAACAATGAAATTTACGGGTTAACCAAAGGACAATATTCACCCACTTCTCCAGAAGGAAAAGTAACCAAGAGTACTCCGTTTGGAGCATTAGACCATGCGTTTAACCCATCGGCTGTTGCTTTGGGAGCTGACTGTAGCTTCTTTGCACGAACTATGGACAGAGATCCTAAACACTTAAAAGAAATTCTGAAAAGAGGAAATGCTCACTCCGGTGCATCGCTCATCGAAATCTACCAAAATTGCAACGTGTTTAACGATGGTGCTTTTTTCACATTTACCGATAAAGCTACTAAAGGAGGCTCTACCCTTTTTGTTGAACAAGGTCAGCCAATGATTTTTGGAGCCGAAAAAGAATTTGGTGTTATACTTGACGGATTTACCCCTAAAGTTGTGCGATTGGATGAAAGCTATTCGGCAAATGACTTATGGATTCATGACGAACATGATTATATGAAAGCAACTATTCTTTCTAGAATGTTTGATGTGCCTTCTGAAGAAGGTCTGCCGCGTCCATTTGGTGTTTTTTATTCTATTGAGCGAGGAACTTATGAAGTTGCGTTAGAAGCTCAAATAGAAGATGCAACCGAAGCCCTTGGAAAAGGTAATTTAGACAAATTATTAGCTGGGAATAGTACTTGGGAGATTAAGTAATTACTCTTCCGCCATATTGTGATAAACGTTTATCACATCATCGTCTTCTTCGATTTTCTCTAGCAGTTTATCAACGTCTTTACGTTCTTCATCATTTAGCGTTTTGGTGTCGTGTGGAATTCTTTCGGTTCCAGATTCAATTACTTCAATACCTTTTTCGTCCAAACCTTTTTGAATGTTCCCAAATTCAGTAAAAGGCCCCATGACCATTAAATCCTCATCATCGCCTTCAATCTCGTCAACGCCATAATCTATCAATTCAAGTTCTAACTCTTCTAAATCGATTCCCTCTGGGTTTATTTTAAAAAAGCACTTGTGGTCGAACATAAATTCAACGCTTCCACTCGTTCCAAGGCTACCATTGCACTTATTAAAATAACTACGAACATTGGCAACGGTTCTGGTAGTATTATCTGTTGCGGTTTCAATTAAAACAGCAATTCCGTTTGCCCCATAGCCTTCGTACACCATTTCCTTAAAGTCAGCCATATCCTTATCGGTAGCTTTCTTTATTGCACGTTCTACGTTATCTTTTGGCATATTTGCTGCTTTGGCGTTTTGCATTGCCATTCGCAACCTAAGATTACTATCGGGGTTAGGGCCACCCTCTTTAGCAGCAAGTGTTATTTCTTTACCTATGCGTGTAAAGGCTTTTGACATAGCCGACCAACGCTTCATTTTTCTCGCTTTTCTAAATTCAAAGGCTCTTCCCATAAGTAATTTAATTAGACAGCGAAGCTAAGAAATTGGACGAAATCGTCCTAATACACAACCAAGGTTTTATTTGGTTTAATGCCTTATAACAATGCGTTCCGTGTGAATGGAGTTCTCAGTATCAACCCTTAAAATATACACACCATCTTCAAGAGTTGAAACATCTATACTTCTATGATTTAATTTAGCCTCCATATTTTGCCCCAAGGAGTTATACAATTGAACATCCGTAATGCGTTCAGCTTCAACTATTATAACGTTGTTTGCTGGGTTTGGATAAATGCTAAAAAACTCATCCTTTCTAACTTGAACATGAACTGTTGTGGTATCCTTTGGTTTGCTAGTATCGCCAGGGTTTGAAACCGAACCGCCATTAAACTTAGCTAACTTCACATTCCAGGTATTGGCGGAAATATTAACGCTATCTCTAGCACGACCCGCTGCAATGAAACCACCGCCGATACATGCTGTCACCGAATTAAAAACCCCTCCTCCATTCACTTGAGCTATATTTTCTGTGAGCCTTACTGAGCTTAAACTATCTAGCGCTTTAGTACGCGACTCAACGTATGGCATATTATCCTTACTTCCAGAAAAATAAAGGGTATCGTTTTCTTCGTGAAGATCATAAAAATTGGAATGTAAATCAATAACACTTTTCTCCTTTCCGTTTGCATCAAGCGTGATAAACTTTCGCTCAGGAACCAAAACAATTTCTCCGTTTGAGCGCTCAAAAGCGTTGGATTGCTGAAAACTGATAAACAAATTACGTTGATAGGTCCAAATCGTATCACCATTGGCATCAAACTTTGCCGCCAAAGGATAGTCATCTAGATTTCCTGAAGCTAAAAAGTTCCCGTCGGCCAGTTTTAAAATAGAACTGAAATTTGAAAAAGTACTTTGTTTCAAAACCAAAGTCCAAAGTGTATCGCCCATATTATCCAGCTTTGCTATGAACGGGCTACTAGAGTTAAAAGAACCTCCAACATAAATATCGCTCCCTTCAAAATATAGTGCTGAAATACCTCTAGTAAAATTCCCTAAAGGCAAAGTAGATGTCCAAACAGTGTCGTAATTCAAGTCTAACTTAGCAATCGCAGGCTTGCGATTTTTGACACCACCAATAAAGATTGATGACCCATTTAAGGCCATCACTTTCGTCTCATCAAGGCCAAAATCAGCTGTACCCGCTTTTATAGAATCCCCATTGTTGTCAAATTCGTAATACTTATCTCCATAAATAACCAAGTATTTATTGTTATCAATAGTGGCGGAGTGTGCGCTCGAATAAGAAGAAACTCTATCAAACTGAGTAACCCAATCTGTAGCTAAATGTTGTGAAAAAGCAATGAGTGTTAAGGTTATTAGTGCAGTAGTAAAGAATAATTTTTTCATGACTAACATTTTTTTTACAAAGGAAGCTTTTTGGTCAAAAAACCACATCAGTAAAACACCCTAAATGGGTACGAAAATCAACCTAAAACATGACTAAATACCATATTTTGAGTAATAGCTATGTAAAGGATTCTACTACCTTTGAAATGCAAAAAATCTGGTTGTATGACACGTGTTTTAGTATTTTTTTCGTGCCTAGTTTCGATAACAATTAACGTAACAGCTCAGGAAATTGTAGGTACTGCTGGAACAACAGATTCCATTGCTAATGCAGAAGTTTCTTGGAGTATTGGTGAATCAATAATAACCACGGGAACTATTGGCAACACTGATGTAACACAAGGTTTTATACAACCAACCTTCACTTTGGTTTCAGTAGAGAAAGTAAATTCTATACGTGATTTTAACATCAGTATCTTTCCAAATCCAGCGATAAATGAATTTAGTATAAAGCTCTCAAAACAACTCGATGAAGAAATTAATCTGAGTATTCGAGATGTAAACGGCAAATTACTTACTCAAGAAAAAGTAACAGATTTAAATCAATCATTTCAAATCGGCGAATTGCCACCAGCTACCTACACAGTGGAAATATCTACCAAAAATGGTTCTTATTTTCAACACCTTAAACTTGTAAAAACGCATTAGCATTAATAACTTAATCTATGAAAAGTACACTTACCTTAATTCTTGTTGCACTGAGCTCAATGCTATTAGCTCAAGCACCTCAGCGATTTAATTACCAAGCTGTAGTAAGAAATTCTGACGGAATTCTGATAAAAGACCAATCCGTGAGTTTTCGCATGACAATTATTGAAGGTACTCCAAGTGGAACCGTAAAATATCAGGAAACGCAATCGGCAACAACTAATAAATACGGTTTGGTAACCATCTCGATAGGTGCTGGCCAGATTGTATCTGGAAGTATGTCTTCAATTAACTGGGGAGCAGACGACCACACTTTACGTGTTGAGATTGATCCAGCGGGTGGAACAAATTTTAGTGTGCTTAGCACCTCTCAATTAATGTCAGTACCTTATGCATTGTATGCTTTAAATTCTGGCAACTCCTACTACAGATTTTGATGCCGATAGTACAAATGAAATTCAAACCCTGAGCATTTCTAACGATACGGTCTTTTTAAGTAAAGGTGGTTTTGCGGTTATACCTGCAGGAGCTGGATTTAGTAACGACAATGACTCAACTAACGAGATTCAAACCCTCTCTATTTCAAACGATACGATATTCTTAACAGACGGTGGGTTTGCTATTATCCCTCCTGGTGGCGGAGTAAATAACGACAATGATTCTACCAATGAGATTCAAACCATATCAATCTCTAACGACACCATTTTCTTGTCTGATGGCGGGTTTGCAATACTGCCGCCTAGCGCAGGTGTTAATAACGACAACGACTCAACAAATGAAATTCAAGTACTGACTATTTCAAATGATACCATTTATCTTTCTGATGGTGGGTTCGTTCAACTTCCTGCAAGTCAATCTTCTCAAGGGTTAGATTCAGTGTTGGCAAAAAATGGAAATGGAAATCTAGATACCATATACAACCTAGGGGCAATTGCAATTGGAACCAGCAATGATTTAGCAATGGCCGCAATAATTGATACCCTGAGCACGAATAGTGACAGTGTAACCTTAAGAACAGTTATGACCAACACCGGCTTTACTAATACCGCAATCGGTATTCAATCTAGAGTCCTTCAAGGAAATGCTACGTCAAAAATGGGGCTTAGCTCGGAAGTCGAAGGTAGTAGCTCAGACTTCTCAAAAACATACGGTATAAAGTCCAGCGTAAACGGACGATGGGGAACTGGACTTTTTACACAAGATCACTATGGAGGTCATTTTTCTGTAACTGGAATTGACGCACCTGCTAGATACTTTGGACTATGGACAACGGCAACAGGCACGGGAACCGACAACTTTGGTTTGTGGGTTGATTCAGGGAGCACTCACTTAGGACAAAAAGTAAGAATTGGTGGCCTTATGAATTTTGATTCTACATTAAATGTTTCCGGTGGAATACTTACCGATAATCTTACAATAACAAATGGTGCAGCTGCGGGAAGAGTGCTGACCTCGGATGCCAATGGTGTTGCTACCTGGCAAAATTTATCGATATCATCATACGATTCAAGAATCACAAACGATTCTATTCGTCTGAACACAGCTGAAGCTGGCTTTGATACAAGAATTACTAACGACAGTATTCGATTGAATGGAGTAGAAACCGACGTAGCGGCTTACGATTCAAGAATCACCAACGATTCTATTCGTCTAAACACAGCGGAATCTGGATTTGATACTCGAATTACTAACGATAGTATTCGTTTGAACGGAGTAGTTACAGACGTTGCAGCTTATGACACCAGAATCACAAACGATTCTATTCGACTAAACACAGTTGAGTCTGGGTTTGATACTCGAATTACTAACGACAGTATTCGTTTGAACGGAGTGGTGACAGACGTTGCGGCTTATGACACCAGAATCACAAACGATTCTATTCGTTTAAACACTGCTGAAGCTGGGTTTGATACTCGAATTACTAACGACAGTATTCGCCTTAATGGAGTAGAAACTGACGTTGCGGCTTACGATTCCAGAATCACCAACGATTCTATTCGTTTAAACACTGCTGAAGCTGGGTTTGATACAAGAATTACAAACGACAGCATTCGATTGAACGGAGTGGAAACTGACGTAGCAGCTTACGATTCAAGAATCACAAACGATTCTATTCGATTGAATACGGTAGAATCCGGTTTTGATACTCGAATTACTAACGACAGTATTCGCCTGAACGGAGTAGAAACTAACGTTGCAGCTTACGATTCTAGAATCACAAACGATTCTATAAGACTAAACACTGCTGAAACTGGGTTTGATACTCGAATTACAAACGACAGTATTCGCTTAAACGGAGTGGAAACTGACGTTGCGGCTTACGATTCAAGAATCACAAACGATTCTATTCGATTGAATACGGCAGAATCCGGTTTTGATACTCGAATTATTAACGACAGTATTCGCCTTAACGGAGTTGAAACGGACGTTGCAGCTTACGATTCAAGAATCACAAACGATTCTATTCGTTTAAATACAGCTGAATCTGGATTTGATACTAGAATTACTAACGACAGTATTCGCTTGAACGGAGTGGTTACTGACGTTGCAGCTTATGATACTAGAATCACCAACGATTCTATTCGTTTAAATACAGCGGAGTCTGGATTTGACACCCGAATTACCAACGACAGTATTCGCTTGAATGGGGTGGTTACAGACGTTGCAGCTTATGACACCAGAATCACAAACGATTCTATTCGTTTAAATACAGCGGAATCTGGCTTCGATACTCGAATTACCAACGATAGTATTCGTTTGAACGGAGTAGTTACTGATGTTAGTGGGCTAGATACTAGAATTGAAAATGATTCTCTCAGACTAAACACCGCTGTTGCAAAAGCAATTTCGGATAGCACTACTATTCATTCTGCATTGGTTGATACTGCGGCTGATTTAAGAGCTAGATTGTTTTGGGAGCAAAATGGAACTGAGATATATAGAAACTCAGGAAATGTTGGAATTGGTCTTACCGCTCCAGCAGCTCGATTAGACGTGAGAAGTGGTAGTGAAAACAACGCCATATTTGGCTTTGCTACTGGTTCAGGTATTAATACGGGAATATATGGTCGCTCAGAAAGCAATGGCAACAATAATATTCAGTTTGGTATGCAAGCACTTGCTGGTGGTGCTAATGGCGGAACAACGGGTACAGGAACTGGAGACCACTATGGTATCTACGGTAGAGCTTACGGATCTGGAACATATAATGTAGGGGTTAATGGATACGCTGAAGGCAGATCCTCAGCAAATTTTGGTTTAAATAGGGGTGTTGAAGGACGTGCTCAATCAACTGTATCTTATTATAATCAAGGTGTTTTTGGTATAGCGCAAGTAACCAATTCAAGTGCAGGATATAATGCTGGGGTTGTTGCCGTTGGAGAACGTCATTCTACCAATAACTATGGTGTTCTTACCTTAGAAAACGCTCAAGGAACCAACAACTATGGTATTGCAAACTTTACTTATGGAGGTGGTGCTTCTGTTAAAAACTATGGGTCGTATAATTACGTAGCAAGTGCTGATACAAACATTGCCGTATTTGCTGATGCATCTATTTCCGCTGCAGGAAGTGTTAATTATGGAGTCTGGGCAAAGTCTGTCGGAACTGGATTAGCCGGATTATTTGAAGGTGACGTTACCATTACAGGTGATTTAGACATTACAGGAGCAATTTCTAAAGGATCGGGTACATTTAAAATAGACCACCCATTAGACCCAGAAAATAAATACTTGGTACACAGTTTTGTAGAAAGTCCTGACATGATGAATGTTTATAACGGTAACGCCACTACTGATGCTAGTGGAATTGCGGTAATTGAACTCCCCCAATATGTTGAAGTTTCTAACAAGGACTTTAGATATCAGCTAACGCCAATAGGTCAATTTGCCCAGTGTATAGTAAAGGAGGAAGTGAGCGGCAACAAGTTCGTTATTCAAACGGATAAACCTAATGTAAAAGTTAGCTGGCAATTAACTGGTATTAGAAACGACCCTTATGCTAAGGAAAACAGGGTTGAGGTTGAACCAGAAAAGAGTCCTGAAAACAAAGGTCACTACTTGCACCCTGAAGTATATGGGCTTGATAAATCACAAAGCGTTCATCCAAAGCACGGCTCTACCAGTCGTTCCAAAGTTGATGAGTTAAAGAACAGCACACGATCGGCCAATCCAACAGAAGAACAAGAAAGATAGAATCGAAAAAGGCTCCATTTTGGAGCCTTTTTTATTTATTAAACTGTTTTTCTTAGTTTTTAGGATTCATAAAAATGATTAATTTAGCAGCTATGCTAATTGCACAAAAGCTTACAACTCATTTACTTGTTTTCTGTATTTGTGTGTCATCTAGCGGAATTACGCTGAATACACATACGTGTAAAGGGAAAATAGTAAGTTGGGCATTATATAAAGAGCCTAAAAAGTGCAAAAAAGCTGCGGAAACAACCAAGATCAAAAACAACTCCACTTCTGACTCATATCAAAAAACAAATTGTTGTAAAGATCATTCGAAAAGGTTTATTATTAGTATAAACAGAATTGAAAATGGAAATCTATATGATTTTTTCTCCATTTTTTTTCCAAATAACCTTTTTCCAAATATCAATTCATTTAGGCAAATTTCCAAAATTCTACCAACCAATTTCTATAGGCCACCACCATTGCAAAACGGTTCTGTATTAAATTTTATCTCGCTTATTCAAGTTTACAGATTATAGTATTTCCAATAAACTAGCTCTTCAACCTGTTTTTATACTCAATTCTTAAACTTTTACACAATGAAAAATTTTATATCTCTATTTACCTGCATTTGCATTGCACTAGTGATAAATGCACAAACAAACATTTCTTTAAAAATAAACCACCTTTTAGGAAACCAAGATTTCGCTTTTAATAAGGACGTAACAACATCTGGAAACTATGCAGTTAATGTTAACAGAATGGAGTATTACATCTCCCAAATGAAATTAGTTTATGATGGTGGCCAAGAAGAAACTCTTTCCAATACCTATTTCTTAGTTGACGCTGGAACAAGTTTCAATGAAGCTCTAGGGAACTATAATATCACCAAGCTTGAAGCCGTTAAGTTTAGTATTGGCGTTGATAATCTTCCAACTACTAATCCCAATGATTCTTCTGGAGATGGAACAAATCACGCAGACCCTTCTCTTTGGATAGCAGGGCATCCTCTTGCTCCAAAAGCACCTTCAATGCACTGGGGCTGGAATTCTGGCTATCGTTTTGTGGCAATGGAGGGTAAAACGGGTATTGCAAACTCTTTTACGTATGAAATACACGCTTTAGGTGATAATAATTATTACGAAACAGAGATTGAATTGAACATTGATGCAATTGGCGGTAAAATCGAAATTGAATTAAATGCCGATTATCTAAAATCGCTTGAAAATATTGATGTTTCAAGTGGTTTGATAACACATGGTAGTAAAGATGAGGCTGTACCTTTTCTTAAAAACTTTAGAGACTCTGTTTTTACAAAGAGAACGGGTGAAGTTAACACAACTGACATTCAAGAGCCAACACAACAATTTGAATTTTCTGTTGGTCCAAACCCTTCAAATGGTCAGAACATAACTTTGAACTATTCTAAGGTCGAGAACTGTTCTATCAAACTAAAGGTTATTGACCTCAATGGTCGCGTTATAAAAGACACAGGTTTGCAAGGCACAACAAGACATATAAACATTGATACTCCTGGTTTCTACACACTTCAGTTAATTGAAGGACAGAGAATTTTCGCTGAAGAAAAGATAGTGGTAACCTATTAAAATCATTTCTGTGCGAAAAACAGGGCTTATTCTCCTTGCCCTTATATTCTTTTCTTTCTCATCGGAAAACGAGAATAACTTCTTGTTAGAAGATTATCTTTTCCCAAAGGTAAAGCACCCACAAGAAAACCTTCCTACTGCTGAAAGAATTGAACTGGGCAAAAAGTTGTTTTTTGATTCAATACTTAGTAAAGACAGCTCAATTAGTTGTGCTTCGTGCCACCTACCCAGTGTAGCTTTCTCTGATTCAATTGCCTTCAGTCTAGGTGTAGAAAATAGGTTAGGTGTTAGAAATGCACCTTCATTATTCAACGTAGCTTACCACCCATTTTTGAACAGAGATGGAGGGGTAAGTACATTGGAGAAACAAGTTTTAGTCCCCATTCAAGAACATGTAGAAATGGACTTTAATATCTTAAAAATTGCAGATAGGATGCTCAAAGATTCCAGTTATTATAACTTAAGT
>CBFICO010000047.1:0-18158 GCA_965661115.1 Salibacteraceae bacterium | reverse complement strand
TAAAAACGCTGCAACTGACCCCAATGACCCAACCCGAACAAACAAATTCTTATCCGATATCACTACTATGAGAACCGCTGGTGCGCTATTTAACGGTGATGCCCCAAGAAGTGTTTTAGGAATTTGGGATGGTCCTGCAACACAGTTCAACCGTAATGAGACTACAAATCAAAACCAATATAGACTGTCAGCTAGTGGTTCTGCCGATATAGGTGATCATAACATTTTAATTGGATTTGAATACGAACAACGTGTTGACAGACAGTATATTGTTAACCCTATTGCCTCAGCAGGTGGTACAAATGGACTTTGGGCTTTAGGACGTTTGTATACAAACTCTCATCTAGCGCAACGGGATGTTCTAAATCCAGTAATTGAATACATACCTGGTTTCCCTGGAGATCCAGGATACACTTATCCTAGATTAAACTCTGCACCGGGTGAATATACGGCTGATGATGCTCAATCTTTCTTCGATTATAACCTAAGAAAGAACAACCCAGGATTAGACCCTGATGGGCACGATGGTATTGCTAGAATAGATCTCGATAATATTGACCCAGAAGATTTAAGCATCACATATTTCAGTGCAGATGAGCTATTGAATAATGGTAATCAAGTAGTGAACTATTATGGTTACGATGCATATGGTAATAAACAAACGGACAACCCTACAATTGATGATTTCTTTCAAGCTGAAGATGAATATGGTAATAAAACAAGACCTATAGGTGCTTTCAGACCTATTTATATTGCTGGTTATATCCAAGATAAATTTGCTTTTGATGATCTTGTATTTAACATTGGTCTTCGTGTGGATAGATACGATGCGAATCAGCAAGTGTTAAAAGATCCTTTTGTTTTATTCCCAACTGTGAAAGCTGGAGAAGAAGCGGCATTAGAACTTGCTGATGGGGCTCACCCAGAAAATATTGGAAATGATTTTGTGGTTTATGTCGATGATATTAATCAGCCAACTACTATTCAAGGATATCGCGACGGGAATATTTGGTACAACAAAGAAGGGGTTGAAATTGCTAACCCTGATGTTTTGGCAACTTCTTCAGGAATTGCGCCTCTTTTAGTTGACCCAGAGCGCAATAGAGCTGAGCAAATTGGTTCAGATGCTTTTGAAGATTACACACCACAAACCAATTTTATGCCTCGTATTGCATTTTCTTTCCCAATCTCAGACGAAGCTTTGTTCTTTGCTCATTATGACATTCTTACAAAACGTCCTACTACAGGAGAGCGCTTAAGACCAGAGCAATATTTATTTATGGAAAGTACTAACCGTAATTCTATTAGAAACAACCCTAATCTTCAAGCAGAAAAAACGATTGATTACGAAGCTGGTTTCCAACAAAAACTATCAAATACAAGTTCTATTAAAATCTCTACTTTCTACAGAGAGTTCAGAGATCAAGTTCAGGTGGTACGCGTAAAACAAGCTTTTCCTGCTGAGTATTCAACTTTCGGAAACGTTGACTTTGGTACAGTTAAAGGTTTAACCTTCGCTTACGACATGAGAAGAACTGGTAATGTATCTTTAAGAGGCTCTTATACCATCCAGTTTGCCGAAGGTACTGGTTCTGATGCAACTACTGCAGGTGCTCTTATCAATGCAGGGTTCGACAACTTAAAAGTCACCTCACCTCTTAACTTTGATCAAAGACATACCATTCAAGCTGTTTTAGATTATCGTTATGCTGATGGTAAAGACTACAACGGACCAATTATCGCTGGTAAGCAGATCTTAGCAAATACAGGTGCTAACTTAACAGTTCTGACAAATTCAGGGCGACCATTTAACGGTCAGTCAGAATCTACTGGTAATGCATTTACAACAAATGTTGGTAACGCTTTCTTGGATGGAACTATCAACGGTAACAACTTACCATGGAGCTTCAAAATTGATGCTCGTATCGACAAAGACTTTTCGGTGAAAGTTGGAAAAGACAAAGAAAAAGCATTAGATATGACTGTTTACTTCCAAATATTAAACTTGCTAAACAACAGAAATATTCTGAATGTGTATCGTTACACAGCTGATCCAATGGACGATGGTTATTTAGCTGACGCTAGATGGGTGCCAGACGTGGAAGCTCAAAATGACACCCAATCATTCAGAGAACTATACAGAATTAAAAACGCTAGAGCTGCAAACTTTAATTTACCAAGAAGAATTAGACTTGGTATGAGAGTAGCTTTTTAATAAAATCTCAGTTTTAGATTACTAAAGAATATGAAAAAACTTAACATACTTATTGCGTTATTATGTAGTGGCACTATGGCCTTTGCGCACATTGGAGACAAAGGTGGTAGTAGAGGTGGGAGCAAACCAAACGGAAGTTTGGCAGCAAACTGTTCGCCGGCTACTAGTAGTACAGAGTTAGATATAAACAACACCAGAGCACTCATCCAAACTGGAGGAGACATGTGGTGGGATTTCACCAGAGCACAATACGAGATTCCAAAAAACAGTGGTCATACCGCTTTGTTTGCCGGTTCATTGTGGTTAGGAGGTAGAGATATCTCAGGTCAGCTAAAAGTAGCTGCACAGATGTTTAGAGCCAGTGGACAAGACTTTTGGACGGGCCCATTGAGTTTAATTGATGCCGAGATTGACCCCGCAACTTGTGTAGAGTACGACAGACACTTTCCTACTACCAGAGCAGAAGTAGCCGAGTTTGTAGGTTGGTTTGAAGCAGGAATAGACGATGCAGCAAACGGAACCAGTAAACAAGCCGATCAGTATCCAGGTTACTCTATTCCAGCAAATATTTTGGATTACCCAGCAAAAGGTAGAGCCTTTCCTCCATACAACGAAGCAGACGATTTAGCACCGTTTGTAGATAGAAACGGAGATGGAGACTACGACCCTACGCAAGGAGATTACCCTGCTTATGACCTAAACAACTCAAGCGATTGTAAAGAGCGTATTGTAAACCTATTCGGAGACCAAAACCTTTGGTGGGTGTTCAACGATAAGGGGAATGTACACACCGAAACAGGAGCCGCTTCCATTGGTATGGAAATCAGAGCGCAAGCTTTTGCATTTGCTACCAACGATGAAATTAACGACATGACCTTCTACAACTACGAGCTAGTAAACAGAAGCACCTTTACCCTAACCGATACCTATTTCGGACAATGGGTAGATGCCGATTTAGGATGTAGTGATGATGATTTAGTAGGTTGTGATGTACAAAGAGGATTGGGATACTGCTACAACGGAGATAACTCAGATGAAGACTGTAGAGGAGTTGTAGGATATGGTACTTTGCCACCAGCAATTGGAGTCGATTTCTTTCAAGGACCTTTCCAAGATAACGATGGGTTGGATAACCCACTTACCGAAAAATATGCAGAAGCAGTTGCCAATAAAGGTATCCCATACAAAGGCATTGGTATTGGATATGGCGATGGAGTAATTGACAACGAACGTTTTGGTATGCGTAAGTTCTTGTACCACAACAGAAGTTCAGGACCACAAGCAACACAAGATCCACAAACAGGAGTTGAGTTCTACAACTACTTGCGTAGTGTATGGAGAGATGGTAGTAGAATGCTTTACGGTGGAACAGGACACCAAGGCGATAGCAAGGCAGACCCAAATACCGAGGCAGATTACATGTTCCCTAACGATACAGACCCAATTGGATGGGGTACAAGCGGTAGAGTGCAAGAGCCATGGACAGAAACCACAGCAGGTAACGCACCTGGTGACAGACGTTTTATGCAATCTGCAGGACCGTTTACCCTTGAGCCAGGAGCAGTAAACAACATTACTGTAGGTGTAGTTTGGGCAAGAGCAACTAATGGTAATAACCTAAGCTCAATTAACGTGTTGAAAAAAGCCGATGACAAAACACAGGCACTTTTCGATAACTGTTTCCGTATCTTAAGTGGACCAGATGCACCAACATTAACTATCAGAGAATTAGAAAACGAATTGATTCTATTCCTAGACAACCCATTATTGTCAAACAACTTCAACGAAGGATACGCAGAGTCAGATGCAACTATTATCGCACCAGACTCTATTAACGGTCGTCCAATTACTGATGAAGAAATTGAGGCATTTAAAACCTACAGATTCCAAGGATATATGATTTACCAATTGAAAAACAACGCGGTTTCAACGGGTGATTTAAAAGATCCTTCAAAAGCACGATTAATTGCACAAGTAGATGTGCGCGATACCGTTAGCGATATTGTAAACCGTCCGTTTGATAGCGATTTACAAACCGAAGTTCCGGTACTTGAAGTAGCTGGAGAAAACAGAGGTATTCGTACTTCTTTCCAAATCACGCAAGATGCATTTGCTGATGGAGTAACTCAATTGGTAAACAACAGAGCCTACTATTTTATGGCCATTGCTTATGGATTTAACCCTAACTCGCCAAACCGTAAGTTTATCGGTAGCCGTAAAGCACCAACAGGAGCTATTATTCCAGTAAAAGGAATTCCACACAAAATTGAGAACCAAAACGGTGGAACTACCCTTAACGCTAAATACGGCGATGGAGTAGAGATTACCCGAGTTGAAGGAATTGGAAACGGTGGAAATGTACTGAGAGTAAAACAAGAGAGTATTGATGCCATTTTGGCCTCTCCAGACCATAGAGTAAAAGAACTTACTTATGAAAAAGGAGCTGGTCCAATATCTATCAAAGTAATCGATCCATTGGCAATTAAAGGAGGTAACTACACCGTTTGGTTGCAAGACACAAATAGACTTACTCGTGGAGATTTAACCGATGCATATTGGATGATTACCAGCGATAAGTTTGCCGATACCGTTATCTCTACCAGAACCATAGAAGTAGGTACCGAGAAAATTATCCCAGACTTGGGTATTTCTATCACACTTGGGCAGGTTACCAATGCCGGTGGCGAAGGTGTTAGAGAGTTAGACAACGGTTTCCTATTCTCAGAAATTGCTTTTGAAGATCAGAGCGATCAATGGCTTACTGGTGTTGCCGATGTAGATGGAACGGTAGAATCGAACTGGATCCTTTCAGGAACCAGTGCATTAGAGGATAACCCAATATCTAGAACAAATGAAAGCGCTTACGATGATTGGAACTACTACTTTGATGGTAATGGTAAAAAAGGTCAAGGATTAGATGACTTACAAAAGTTTGAGCAGATTGAAGGTGGTATCATCGCACCATTTAGAATGACAGCTTGGAAATCTCCTAGTGGACCAGTTCCAGGATACCTAAAAGCAGAAGTAAAATTTAGCCCTGCTGTTACCCCTGGGTACAGACACCTTTGGTTATATGACATGAGAGGTATTGAAAGAGATACCCCTACTCCATTGGCTACTATGGTAATCCCTCCAGATTCTATTAACCAGCTGAACTACCTGCATGGGGTGAATATTGTGCTTACGTATAATAAAGACCATTGGACTCGTTGCCCAGTTTTAGAAATGAGCGATACCATTTCTGAAAGTGAGGGGAACGCCATTAGAGGTCAGTTGAGAGATGCTCCTTCGGTGGATAAAGAAGGTAATCCAGCAGACACCAATGCTGCTCCATCAAATAACCCAAGCGATCCACATTACATTGCGGCTAAAGGTATGGGTTGGTTCCCTGGCTATGCAATTGATGTAGAAACAGGAGAACGATTAAACATGGCTTTTGGTGAAGATTCTTACCTCATTGAAGAAAACGGTAGAGACATGAAGTGGAACCCTACTAGTACAGATTTAGAAGGTCCATTAAGACAATACCGAGGTGGTGGTAAGCACTACATTTATGTATTCAGAAACAATGCAGTAGAAGATGAAGTAGCTTCGTATGACAAGTATTCAAGAAGTCTTTTCAAACTACCGTTATTAAATTTTGATTACAATGATCCAGACAACAGAATGCCTCGTTATGATGCAGGAAAATGGATGGAGTCTAAACTCAGAAATGTTAGAGGATATTTAAGTAACAGACCTAATAACGCAGACTCTGCATTGCACAATGCTGCTGCTAGTGTGTTTAGAGCTGGTATGTGGGTTATGAATCCTCTGCTTGCTGAGGGCAAAGAGTTTGGCGATGACTTGCTTAAAAACAAAGTAACTATTCGATTAAGAGTTCAGCATGAGTACCAAGCATGGGGTATTGGCGATCCAGTTGCGCCTACAAGCCTTGAAGGTGGTAAAAAGTACTTTGTTAACGCAGGTCCTGTTCGAGTAATTGAACAAGCAGATTCTTCATTAGATACAACGATCTACTACAGAGGAATGACCATTAGTCCTACAAAGGACATTACTTATACCACTCAATATAAAAGCGGAAGACTAGGAACAGATGTAGATTCGTTGTTTGTAGAACAAACAAATGGTGGTATGCCGTTGTACAACTTCTCGTTAGAAGGTATGCAGCCAACCCTTAACGATGCGCAGGTTGCAAAAGATGCCTTAGAGTTGATTCGAGCGGTACCTAACCCTTACTATGCTTACAGTAAGTACGAAACGAGTAAGCTGGATAACCGAATGATTATTACCAATTTACCAAAAACGGTAACGGTAAGAATTTACACCATAAATGGAACCTTGGTAAGAACACTCGAAAAAGATGACGATACCATTACTTTCTTGGAGTGGGATCTTAAAAACCAAGCTAGAGTGCCTATTGCCTCTGGTATGTATATTATCCACGTTGATGCACCGGGTATTGGCGAAACCGTTCTGAAATGGATGGCCGTTATGAGACCTATTGATTTGGATAACTTTTAGAATTAATGTTTAGGGAGATTAATCAAGATATGATGAAATACAGACATAATAGATTATTACTACTGCTATCGTTTATCGGTTTAACTATTTCCAGTACCGTATTTGCGGGGAATAAAGATAGGATAGGACAAAACGGAGCGAACGAACTTATGATCAATCCTTGGACTAGAAGTTCAGGGTTTGCTGGTGCTAATTCTACATCAGTTATTGGTCTTGAGTCTATAGCTTCAAACATTTCAGGTTTGGCATTTACACCAAAAACTGAAATTCAATATGGTTACACACGCTTTATGGGCGGTGCTTCAACATTGAACACTTTCGGACTTTCACAAAAAGTTGGAGAGGGTAACGTTATTGGATTTTCGATAATGAATATGGCATTTGGTGAAATTGACGTTACTACCGAAGATAACCCTGAAGGTGGTATTGGTGTATTTGCTCCTCAATTCCTTAACCTTAATCTGGCATATGCTAAAGCATTCTCTAATAGTATTTATGCTGGTGTGGCTGTGAAAATCATATCTGAATCCATTACTGATGTAAAAACACAAGGTGTAGCTTTTGATATTGGTATTAGATACGTTACAGGATTAGATGATAATCTAAAATTTGGCATCGCACTTAGAAACATTGGTCCTAAACTAAAGTTTGAAGGTAACGGTCTAGCGGTAAAAACTGAGTTTGAAGACAAAGAATTTACCTTCAATCAAAGAAGTGAGGCATTTGAAATGCCTGCCGAATTAAACTTAGGAGTTTCGTACGATATATATGTAGGTGCTAAATCTGATACCACTGGGAAAAGTGGTAAAACAGACCACAGAATTACTCCAGCTGGTACTTTTGTTTCTAAATCATTTGGAAAAGATGAATTGAGGGTAGGAGTTGAGTATGGTTGGAATGAAATGGTTATGGTAAGAGCTGGTCTTATGTATCAACAAGGTATTTTTTCTACAAATGAAAGAACTACCATGTACTCTGGCCCTACTACTGGATTAACGTTTGCCTATCCAATCAATGAAAATGGAACCAACATCGCTATCGATTACTCGTATGTTCTTACAAACCCGTATGGTGGAAACCATATGTTTGGTTTGCGTTTGAATTTATAATAAAAAAATATAGACAGTTTAAGAATGGAATCCCTAGTAGGGATTCCATTTTTTAATTTAATAGCATCACTAAATACTGGATAATATGTCTAAAGTTGCTTATTACACTGAAGAAGGATTACAAAAATTAAGAGACGAAGTACAACAACTTAAAACTGTTGAACGACCTGCAATTTCACAACAAATTGCCGAGGCCAGAGATAAAGGCGATTTGTCTGAAAATGCAGAATACGATGCTGCAAAAGAAGCTCAGGGTTTACTTGAACTAAAAATCAGCCAATTAGAAGAGCTAATTAGTAACGCAAGAGTTGTTGACGAAAGCGTGATGGACAATTCTAAAGTGCGCATTCTTTCTAAAGTGTCCATCGAAAATCAAGCAAATAAGCAGAAAATGACTTACACGCTTGTAGCAGAAAACGAGCAAGACTTAAAAGCAGGAAAAATTAGTGTTGACTCCCCTATCGGAAAAGGTTTATTAGGTAAAGAAAAAGGAGACATTGCCGAAGTAACTATTCCAGCTGGTGTACTAAATTTCAAAATCCTTGACATTTCGAGATAATGTCGAGCATCTTTACAAAAATTATTGCAGGTAAAATTCCGTGCTACAAAATAGCCGAGAATGACACTTGCTTTGCATTCCTCGATATTAACCCCTTACAAGAAGGGCATCTATTGGTGGTCCCAAAAAAAGAAGTGGATCAATTATTTGAGCTTGATGAATCGAACTACATTGCACTTTTTGCTTTTGCGAAACAAATTGCTGAGGCATTAAAAAAAGCAATTGATTGTAATCGCATAGGAATGACCGTTATCGGACTCGAGGTTCCTCACGCCCATATACATTTAATTCCTATCGATAAAGAATCGGATATGAATTTTTCCCAACCAAAAAAGAGCTTCTCGAAAGAAGAATTTGAAAACACAGCCTCAAAAATTAGAGGATTGCTTTAATTGGTTCGTTTCGGGTTGTTTTTCACAAACGAAGCCCAACCCGTGTACTTTTTTCCTTCGTTAGAAACTCCACTTTGAAAATAATGACACACCGCAGCAGCCAAACCATCAGTTGCATCTAAGTGCTTAGGCATTTCATCAATTTTCATCAAGTTTTTAAGCATAGCCGCAACTTGTTCTTTACTAGCGTTTCCGTTTCCGGTAATAGATTGCTTTATCTTTCTAGGTGAGTATTCCATAATGGGAATATCTCTATATAATGCCGCAGCCATAGAAACGCCTTGCGCCCTTCCCAGCTTTAACATAGACTGAACATTCTTACCGTAGAACGGAGCTTCAACCGCAAACTCATCGGGATGATACGTATCGATGAGTTGCAACGTGCGTTCAAAAATCCGCTTAAGCTTATCGGAGTGTTCTGGCAATTTATTAAGATGAATTACACCCATGTTTATCAATGAAAGCTTCTTATTTTGAACGTGAACTAGCCCATAACCCATTAAGGTTGTACCTGGGTCCATCCCCAATATAATTTTATCTTCCATCTTTCTTTCGGTGCTATACCTTTGAGGCCGTCAAGATAGCATTTAAAACTTTTTCATTGACCTCAAACAAAACTTCATATCCACTATTTACAGTTAAAACAGCCATGGTAATCACGGTTTTTGTTTGGATTATCTATAAGACGCTCAACCATTATTCAACGGAAGAAATTTTATCTTACCAATACTCCATTATAAACGAATCGAATGTATTGCTCTTTATTTTTGGCTTGCTACTTATGCCAATAAACTGGTATTTGGAGAGTAAAAAATGGAGTTATTCGCTAACCTCGCAATTTAAATTAAAACCACTACCCGCTTTTAAATCAATTCTAGCAGGCGTTACTCTTGGCGTTTTTACACCCAACAGAATTGGAGAGTTTATTGGGCGAGTTCTCACCATCCCCAACGAACATAGGCTTCAAGGTGTATTAGCTAACGCCGTTTGCAGCTTCGCTCAATTATCAACTACGCTTATCCTAGGTTGTGCAGCATTGATTTGTGTTACCCCGACTTTCATCGATAGTTCAATAGAGTTTTCTCAACTACTATTTCAGTCGTTAAGTGGCATTGTAATTCTGTTTGTGCTGCTCATCTATTTCAGGAGTACCTCCATTTTAAAATGGGTATCTAGATTTAAATGGCTTCAAAAGCTGTTAAAAAATCCGTTTTTTACCTCTAAAATTGAATCCGACATTCTTCTTCCTATTCTTTCCATGAGTGTTATTCGCTACCTAGTTTTTACCACTCAATATGCTCTTCTATTAAACTTTTATGGGGTAGAATTAATTGAAACTAATAACCTCATCCTAATCCCCTTAGTTTTTCTATCGCTAGTAATAATTCCCACTTTGGCTCTATCTCAATTAGGAATAAGAGAGGGCATGGCATTGTTAATTATTGGAACCATTTCTAACAACGATTTAGGTATTATTTCAGCCTCCTTCACCTTGTGGTTAATTAATATTGCCCTACCAGCAATTTTCGGGTCGGCTGTAATCCTGCAGCATCGTTTCAAAAAACTCAAGAAATGATTGCCGCCTCAATTATTCTTTTGAGCTACTTATTAGTTCTACTGCGACTTAATAGTGGAGTTAATACAACACAATCAACTCCCTCAAAACACGATTCCTATGCTTCTGTATCTGTTATTATTCCCTTTAGAAATGAATCGCAAAATCTACTCAATACGCTTGACGCACTTAAACAACTCGATGACAAAGTAGTAGAATTCATTTTTATTGATGACCACTCTACCGACGAGTCATATTCCTTAGTTGAAAGTGAATTATCAAGTATTGAAAACCCCAGTCAACTTATTAAATTAAAGGAGGGTACAGGAAAAAAAGCAGCTTTGTTTATGGCTAACACGTTATCTAAAAGTGAGTTCAGTATTCAATTAGATGCGGACTGTTTGCCACCCAAAAACTGGATTTCAGGAATAAAAAAAGCCCTGAGAGAAAAACCAGATTTGCTGATTCTTCCCGTAATGGTGGATTCTAGGACCAATAAATGGTTTCAATCTTTGGAGTTTTCAGCTTTGCAGTATATCACCTTTGGTATGTTTGGAAATAGAAAACCAATCCTGTGCAACGGTGCCAATTTAGCTTACAATCGAAAAAAATGGTTGGCGGTTTACCCGAAAATTGACAACGGAAAAACAAGTGGAGATGATATCTTTTTACTTCAAGAAACACTAAAACAAAACGGGCTGATTAGTGGCATACTTAAACCAGAAGTAGCCGTTCATACAAAACCATTATCTAGTACTAAAGAATTTTTTGCTCAACGAATTAGATGGTCAGGCAAGAACAGCAAAGTTCAAATTCCGAACTACAAATCGATGATGTTTTGCTTTGGATTTGTGCATGTTTCTGCCTTGCTAATTTTTGTCCTTCACCCAATAATCGGAATACCTTTTTTTACTTCTAAAACCGTTATGGAATTCATTTTCATTTCTGAGTTTAGAAAAAAGTTAAATCAAAAAACCAACCTATTCACTTTCATGTTATCCTCCGCTATGATGCCATTTTATCTAATTGTTTTGTTATTTGCCTCTGTATTTATTCAACCTAGTTGGAAAGACCGAAAAATCAAACAATAATCAATGGAGAGGTTTGCTCAATTGGAGCATTTAGCATAATTTGCATTCACTAATTTTTTGTTATGGTATCAGGTAGAGATAGAGATCCCGCGTTTAGAAAAAAAGCAAGTACCACGCGTAAAGCTAAACCAGCAGCAAAGCCGGTAGCTAAACCAGCGACTGAATCAGCTCCAATAGCTTCTGAAGAAGGTGCAAAAACTGAAGAACCAAAATCTACTGCATCAAAAACCACTGCAGCAGCGGCTCCAGCGGCAGCGACTCAAACTGCTTCTAGTACTACCTCCAAAGATGTCGAAAAAGAAGAGTTTAAACCCTCTACGGTAGAGAAGCCAAAACAAGTAGATCCGAAAGATTTTCCACTTCCAACTGAAAAAGAATTAAGTAGAACGAGTCGTAAAAGCAAAGCGCTAGGCATTTTAGTAGCTATTTTATTCATTATTGGGTTGGTTGCTTTGGGTTACATGGTAATCCAAAACATCATGGAAAAAGAACGCATTGAAAGTTTAGATGATTCATTTTCGAATGAAGGTGTTGATGCTATGGGTCCTAATAGTACTGATGTAATTGACGATGGCGAAAACGAGGAAGGTGCTAGTTCTACAGAATCTGAAAATGCTGAAGGCGACTCCCCTCACGAAGGCGCCATTGGGCAGGATTTAGAGGAAGAAAACGCATCAGAAAATTCTGAGACAGAACTCTCTAAGGATAACAGCATGGAAACCGAAATGAAAGAGGCTAAAGAAGAGCATGCTGACAAATCTGCTTCTACTCAAGAAAAAGAGGCGATAAAGTCTAAAATCATTCGTAAAAAAGGCGAGTTTGAAATCCCAAGTTGGATTATTGCTTTTAGTGCTAACAGTAAAAAACCTCTGGCAAATACCAATTACAGTACTCTAGAAGCGCTGGGATATGATGCAGGCATTTACTGGATTCCGAAATACTTTCCTGGTGGGAAAGAAATGTATAAAGTTTATGTAGGCCCATACAGATCTCTGCAAGAAGCCGAAAGTATGCTTCCCGCTATACGCAATTTGCAGCCCGATGCGTATATACTGAAAATAGATGAATAAAGAGTAGTAGCCTACCAACTATCATTTTTCATTTCTAGATTAATTATCTTGTGTAGTATATTCGAGCCTCTTAAAAAATTGAATTATGGCACGAATTATTTGGATTACCCTACTATTTGCGTTCAGCACTACCTTATTTGCAGCTAAAAAAGATGCTGAAGAAACTAAGGACAACTCAAAACTGAACAGCGGAGCGCTTTCTGTTTTTAAATTCAGAGCCGTTGGCCCAGCACTTACTTCTGGTAGAGTAGCTGATATTGCCATAAACGAAAAAATTCCAGGAACTTATTACGTAGCAGCAGCATCTGGCGGCGTGTGGAAAACAGAAAACTGGGGCACTACCTACGAACCCATTTTTGACCGACAAGGCTCCTACTCTATTGGTTGTATAACCATTGACCCTAATAACCCGCATACCATTTGGGTGGGTACCGGCGAAAACAATAACCAACGATCAGTTGCTTATGGTGATGGTGTTTATAAATCTATGGATGGCGGTAAATCATGGAAAAACGTAGGGTTAAAAAACTCCGAACACATTGGCATGATAAAAGTGCACCCAAATAACTCAAATAAAATATTTGTAGCTGCATATGGACCACTATGGAGCGCTGGCGGAGACCGCGGTTTATACAAAACAGAGGATGGCGGAGAGAGCTGGGAAAAAGTTCTTGAAGTTAGCGAGCATACCGGCTTTAATGAAATTCACTTCGACCCTCGTAATCCTCAAATAATTTATGCCACGGCTCACCAACGCAGAAGACACGTTTTTACCTACATAAGCGGCGGTCCAGAATCGGCAATTTATAAATCTACCGACGGCGGAAAAACCTTTAACAAACTCGAAAATGGATTACCAAAAGGTGATGTTGGACGAATTGCTTTAGCCATTGAACCGCAAAATCCAGATATTATTTACTCCATGATTGAAGCTACCCCAAAAACACAAGGTATTTATGTTTCAAAAGATCGTGGAGCCAGCTGGAACAAGGTAAATAAATACGCTTCGAGTGGTAATTATTACGTTGAATTAGTTTGCGACCCTCATGTTGAAGGCAGAATTTATAGCATGGATACTTGGGCACAAGTTTCTAACGACGGAGGGGCAACTTGGAAGCCATTGGGCGAAAAAAACAAGCACGTAGATAATCACTGTATGTGGATCAACCCAAAAAATAAAAATCATTACCTAATGGGCTGTGATGGTGGAATCTACGAATCGTTTGATGCTGCCTCAACTTGGCAATTCAAACCTAACCTACCCATCACTCAATTTTATAAAGTTGCGTTAGATAATGCAGAGCCATTTTACCACATTGCAGGTGGTACTCAGGATAATTTTTCGTTAATGGGTCCTTCAAGAACCAATGATAAACGCGGTATCGTAAATTCTGATTGGTTCGTGACTAAAGGTGGCGATGGTTTTGAGTCAGCTATTGACCCTAAAGACCCAAACATTGTTTATGCTCAAAGTCAGTACGGTTATTTGGTTAGATACGATAAAGCCTCTGGTGAAACGGTAGACATTAAACCGATGCCTAAAAAAGACGAGTCAGCTTACCGTTGGAATTGGGATGCACCATTGATCATATCTCCACACGATAATAAGCGTTTGTATTTTGCCGCTAACAAATTGTTCCGTTCGGATGATAGAGGCAATACATGGAAAACCATAAGCGGTGATTTATCGCGGCAAATTGATAGGAACACCTTGCCTGTAATGGGTAAAGTTTGGAGTATTGACGCCGTTGCAAAAAACAAGTCCACTACTATTTACGGAAATATTGTGGCTCTTTCTGAATCACCAAAAATGGAGGATTTACTCTATGTTGGAACAGACGACGGTCTTATTCACATTTCGCCAGATGCAGGTACAACATGGAAAAAAATTGAATCGGTTGCTGGAGTTCCATCTAAAACTTATGTGAACATGTTGTTGGCATCGCAACACAGCGAGAACACGGCTTATGCTGTTTTTAATAACCACAAAAATGGCGACTTTAAACCTTACGTTTATCGATCAAGAGACAAAGGAGCAACGTGGACCTCAATTAGCGGAAATCTACCCGAAAGAGGGTCGGTGTATTGTATCGCTGAAGACCATGTAAATCCAAACTTATTGTTTGTGGGTACGGAGTTCGGTGTATTTGTTACTGTAGATGGAGGAGCAAAATGGACGCAACTCAAAGCAGGCTTACCAACCATTGCCGTGCGAGACATGGAAATACAAAAACGAGAAAACGACTTGGTGTTAGCCACCTTTGGCCGCGGATTTTATGTACTGGATAACTATGCACCATTGAGAGAATTAACCGAAGAGTATTTTACCAATACAACCGCTGGCATTTTGCCAATAAAAGACGCTGAAATGTATTTAGAAGGGTCTAAGCTGGGGAGAAGAGGAAAAACCTTTCAAGGAGAAAGTTATTATAGTACGCCTAATCCAAGAATTGGAGCAGAGATAAAATACTACGTACAAGAAGCTCCAAAGTCATTGAAAGATGAGCGAAAGGAAAGAGAAAAAGAACTGAGCAAAAACAACAGCGCTATTCCCTACCCTAGTTATGATGAAATGCGTGCCGAAGACAATGAAAAGAAACCCTACTTTTTGGTTGAAATTAGCGACAATGCTGGAAACGTGGTACGGCGAATAAAACAACCTGCAAAATCGGGAATTAGCACTTTGTATTGGGATTTAAGATACGAATCGCAATCTCCGATAAGCCTAAAATCGAAAGAGCCAAAAAACATCTATCAAGGATATGATTTTGGAAGAATGGCCTTACCTGGTAAATATTCGGTAAAAGGCTATCAGGTGGTGAAAGGAAAGGTTACTGAGCTTACCGAAGCCGAAGAATTTACCGTTAAATTTTTGGAGCTCAACAAACAAATGGGCTACGACAGAAGTGGTATAGAAACATTTGCAAAAGAAGTTGCCAATGCTCGTAACTTATTAGGCAAACTAAACAACGTTTCAAAAGATTTTGGCAAGCGAGTTAAGTTCATGCAGCAAGCTGTTTTGGCTACTCCAAAAGCCGATAGAATGTTAATTGAAAACTTGACTCAAATTCAAGACCAGTTAAACAACCTTAACATCAAACTTTTTGGAGACCGCAGCATTGCTAAAAGAGAGATTGAAACAGCCCCTTCTATTAATACAAGAATTGGAACTGTGGTATATTATTTATGGAGAACAACATCAAGTCCTACTGCAACGCAAACAGAGCAAGTAAAAATTGCACAAGCAGATCTTAAATTTGTGGAAGATGAGCTGAAAACGGTAAAAACTCAATTAATTGATATCCAAAATCAGCTGAAAGCCGCTGGGGTGAGTTATACGCCAGGTTGGATGCCTGAAATGGAGTAATCGCAAACGATTTATAGTAAACAGAATCAAAACCTCTAAACTTTGAAGCAAATCTTTGTCTTTCGTTCTCTCATAGTAATGTCCCTGTTTTTTAGTTCATGCAACAAGGAAAAACTACAACTACCTCAAAAAGAGGTTGAAAAATATGAGCGTGAACAAGAGTCGGAGTTGCCACCAATTATAAACTTTGAAAGGGCTTGCGAACAAGGCGAGTTAATAAGAAATGGCGCTTCAATTGAAGGATACTTGGATAAAGAGAGCTATAATCCTGGAGAGACAGTTTACTTCTCTCTTCATAGCAGATATCCAGAAGTAAGTATCGAAGTATACCGTTACGGATTACAAAAAGACTTAATTTTTTCCGATCAGATAAACGATGGAGAAATACAGAACTATTATTGTTATTCCTACTCATGGGGATGCGATTGGGACGTAAATTATAATTACACGCTTCCCATTACCGCAAAATCAGGATACTATTCGGTGCGGCTAAAAAATAAGTCAAGTTCTTGGTGGATAACTTTTGTAGTTCAACCTGCAGCAAAAAGTGCTGATTTGGCTTTAATTGCATCGAATAACACCTGGACAGCATATAACGATTGGGGAGGTGGTTCTTACTATACCAACAGAATTTCTGAAGAAGCCCGCTATTCAGAAAACATATCTTTTGCTAGACCAAACAAAAGAGTTGACCCTGATACAAAAAACCACCTTTACGGAGCGGAATTATATCTAGTAGAATGGCTAGAAAAAAAACAAATTGATTTTGGACTTTTTTCCGCTCAAGACCTGCATTATTCTCCAGAACTTTTAAGCGCCTATAAAACCATAATTATTCAAGTGCATCCAGAATATTACACCGAGGAAATGTATGACGCATTACGGAGTTTTGTGCGTAATGGTGGAAACCTTATGTACTTGGGAGGAAATGGTATTTATGCCAAAGTGCTTTATAATCCAACATTTCGAATCTTAGAGACTAGAAAAACGGGTAACTTTCATAACTATGTAAGTGAAAAAGGTGGGTTATGGAGAGATTTAGGAAAACCAGAATCTGCTTTTTTAGGCGTCCAGTACGACACAAGAGGATATGATACTTATCATCCGTACAAAGTAGAAGACGAAACACACTGGATATTCAACAATACTGGTTTATCGAATGGCGATGAATTTGGGAACAATTGCGAACGCGGCGGAGCATCAGGACACGAAACAGATAAAATCACCATATATTCACCTAAAAATCTTGTTCATTTAGCAAAAGGGACTAACCCTAATGAAGGTGGAGCTGATATGATATTTTACGAAAATGCGAACGGAGGAAAAGTGTTTTCGGTAGGTTCAATAACCTACACCTCTTGTTTAAATTCTGACCCTGTTATATCTCAGATTACCGAAAACGTTCTTACGGAATTTCTTAAATAAAAAAATCACAAAATAATTCATATGTATACTGCTATCTGCTCTATTCTGGCTTCCCTCATTCTATCATTAACCTGTTTTTCACAAAATGAAATTTTAGTAGGAGACGATTCAAAATATTTTCCTTTAAACGAAAATGGAATTGTAATTCTAAGTATGAGGGGATATGGCAAGCCCGTAAATACGGATAAAAAGGTGCTCATTTTATCAAAAGAAGGTCTGCTTGTTTCAGAACAAACTATTGAAGGCAAAGATCAAATACGAGAAGCGAAGTGTTTCTACTATAATGACCAATATATATTGGTTACATCTTATACTAAAGGTTCAAAATTGAACATATATTATTTTACTAGCAATGGTGCTTTAATTAACCAAAAAGCTATCGCAGGAAATAAAAAAAATAATTACGACATTTTGGATATAATTCACGGGAAACTTTACATCAAAACGGTTGTTCCTGGAGCCTACTCAAAATCAATTGAAATTTATGAGATAAATCTCTCGTCTCCTTGTGATGTTCTCAATGAAGCTTTATTGACAACAGAGCTTACCCAATTCTCAAGAGAATATAGATATATAGGTACTTTTCAAGAAAAATTATACCTCCAGACTTCATCAACAGGTTATAATGAAGTTTCAATCGGAGCAATAAGATTGGTTGAAGTAAACACAGGTACAAGAGAAATAAAAAATTTGGAAATAAAAATTCCAAATGGCTCAAACTCTAAAATATCAATGGGTAAATATAGATCCACTGATTTTTTGGTTAATAACTATACAAAGAATTTTCATACTAATTCATTTGCTTGTGGAAAGTATGGCCTTCAATCTACTCATCATTTAAGAGTTTCCAG
>CBFICO010000046.1:0-18252 GCA_965661115.1 Salibacteraceae bacterium | reverse complement strand
CCAAATTATGGAGCAAATGGTAATAGAAGAAATCGATAGAGAGTTTCACACGGTATCTATTGAACACATAGCCCCTAACATACCTAAACTACCTATGCTTTTAATGCACGATAAAAATGACAAACGTGTAAGGTGGTTTAACACCGAACGCATGGCTGAATTATTACCGCATGCAGAATTTGTTTCTACCAATGGGCTTGGACACAACAGAATTATGAACGACCAAGAAGTGATTAACAGAATCCTGGCTTTTGCAGAAGATAAAGTACTTGCTTAAGCCTTTTTGAGTTAGCGTGAAAATGAGTTTTAAATAGCGTGAACCCAAAAAGCGCCACTGTTAAACCACTCCTGCTCATCTGCGGTGCGACAAATTAAATCGGCCCTCGCTTTAAAATCCAATTCAATACCTTGCTCCGTAACGTATTTAGTTGCCTGCTCAAAAGATTTGAGCATACTCACGTAAAACGCCTGGTTTAAAATCATTTTATCTGCTCGATAAGATTGTGCTATTTCAATATTGAAAAACATTAAGGCTCCAATTATCATAGGATCAACGCCAATTTGCATAAAGTGCTTAATGTATTTCTGAGCAACCGACCTACGCATTTTAGCTCGACGCCTTTTTCCGGTAGGATAATACTCCAAGCCTATTTTCATTTTGGCTTCTTCAAGCAACTTTTTTTCGTTTGGATTAAAAACAAAATCGTAATAAGTTTTTACTTCCTTAAAACGCGTATATAAATCCATACATTGCTCTTCAAGCTGTTCTTTTGTTAGTTCTCGTAAATACTTTTTTAACGCTCGTTTACTCATAACCTCAAATATATTGCGCTCAAAATATAACTCGCCTAGTATTAGTTGTTTTTATAGTTTTATTGACTCAATTAATAACGTTGAAGCAATACATTCTTTATCGAAAATCCATTTTACTGATTGCGTTATCAAGCTTAATGCTGTTAGCTTTAAATAGTGCGGAGTTCATTAATTGGCTACCCTCCTGCTTGGTAAAGGAATACACAGGTCATAGTTGTTTGGCTTGCGGAACAACAACTGCGAGCATAGATATTCTAAACGGAAATTTTAACTCGAACAAATTAAACCATTACAAACCTTTTTTATTCCTAGCTATTTTACTGTGCCTACTTGTGCTTGATTTTAGAACATTTAAAAACACTCAAACTCAATAATCTATACACTATGAAAAACTTCTCGAAACCCTATACGCAGGGCTACAATTTTGACATGAACGGTTACATTAAAGGCGCTTGGGCAAAGCTCAATGCCGGAATGGGACCATATATTGGAGTAACCATTTTATTTGTGGTAATTAGCATATTGGTAAGCTTTATACCGCTTGTAAATATTGTTAGTGGAGTAATTCAATCTATGCTAACAGCTGGATTTTTTATCTATTCCAGCAGACAACAAGAAGGAAGAGCACAATTCAATGACTTTTTTGGCGGGTTTAACTTTGCTTTACCGATTTTTCTATACTCACTGGTTTATTTGGCAATTCTTATTCCAGGTTTTTTGATTCTATTCGGGTTTGCCTTTCCAATAGAAGAAATTATTGCTTTAATCACCTCAGGTGGCAATGACCCTGAAATGATTAGACAACTGGGTGATAGCTACTTTAAAAGCATAACCTCGGGCAGTGGTTTGGCAGCAATAATTGTGGCTGCGGTATACTTTTTATACTTTGGAATTTCATACGTGTTGGTTATCCCCTTAATTGTAAATGCTAAAATGGATTTTTGGTCAGCCATGGAAACATCAAGAAGAACCATAAGTAAAAACTTTATTCCAGCATTAATTATGAACTTACTACTGGGCATTGGAATAGCGGCTGCTATAATTGTTACTTGTGGTATTGGAATGCTCTTCGCTTTTCCGTTCATCTATTTGGTTTACAACGAAATGTACGAGCAAATTTATACTGATGATTTAGACGCCAGCGAAAACGATAATCTAATTCAAGAAGCTTAGAATTACTCGATAGAAATATCAAATTGGTTTAATAAACCACGAATGCCCGATTCGCTGAATTGGGCATTTTTGATTTTATTCGTTAATGGATTTATGGAGTAGCCAATGGCAACTTAAAGTCTGTTTTCTCCAAATTGGTTTCTGAGAATATTGCTCCTAAGCATTTACTACCTTCAAAAGAGCTTTCTGAAAAATCTCCCGATGAAAAATCACATTCAGTCAAATCGGATTGAATAAACTTAGCGCCTTTTAGTTTTAAGCAATAAAATGATGAATAACTCAAATTGCTTTGTTCAAAATGAAGCTCTAGTAAAAAAGGCTTTATTCCCTCAAAACTATTACCCAGCATTTTGCAGTTTTTAAAGCTGATAAATTGAGCTTGAGCGCCACTCCACTTATTATTAGATAGGTTGCAATTTAGGAACGTGCAACTTTCAAAATGGTAGCCTCTAAAATCCGTTTCAGCAAAATCGCATTGTGTAAAAACATACTACACATATTCGCCTTTACTTATTGCGTTTATTTTAAACTCTTCACCTTCTTTAAAACTCCTAATTTATTGGACTAGTTACTCAGTTTTACATTTGAACATCGCTAGTATTCTTAAATGCAGGTGGAATTTTACTAGGGTCCTCCTCTATTATTTGCAAAATATCGCGAGTAATGCCTCGTGATACATTAGAGATAGGCACATCGTTTGGAGAGCCTTCAAAAGGGTTTTCTCCGGCCAAACCAATTCGTAACATGGTATTAAAAACCCAAATTACAATAACGGTAAACGGAATGTTAAACCAAACAAACCATTTACCAATCATAGGATTTGTTTCAGAAATATCTAAACCCATTGAGGCAAATGTTGGAATTATTGCCATTGGCAACAGCCACATAAACAAATGCACAAAGTGATACCCGATACTGCCATATTGCTTAGGATATGGGAAGTTTTTTATACGTTCAGATTTACCTTGAAGGGCAGTAAGTTCTTGTAAAATTTGCTGGAGGTTTAAATAAGAAAAATCCCAAATCTTTTTTTGATCTGTCAGTTCTCTTCAGTGTTTTGATTGCAGGGCAATTATGGCATTTGGCTTATTATCTTGACTCATCACATGAGACAGCTCTTCTGCGGTTAAATGCGGTTTAAGCTCATCCTTTAATTCTGTTTCAAATTCTGGAATATGATACGGGAAATATTTTTGCTTGTGCACTTCCTCGTAAGAAGACTCCTATATCTTTTTTGACCGCATAGCATAACGCAAAGCCGTAAGCCAGGCAATGTGCCGATGAGTAATGGTTTTAACTGCATCTGATTCCTTTCTGATAGATTCCGGTCTGTGTAGATAAAAACTATCTCTTACGTTTATCACCAAACTTCTGCTCGTATTTACAATACCACTCCAGATTTTACGAGCCTCCCAAATTCTATCATAGGCAGCATTATTCTGAAAACCAATCATAAATGCTACTGCTGTGCCTATCAAGCCTACAGGCGTAAATGGAACTTGCAACCATTTCACACTGACTAATTCGTATAAAACCGTAAATCCAGAAGCAAACAAAATGAAGAAAATCAGCTCGCGTCTAGTCCATTTTATAACGCTTTTTAAAGGGAATCGTCTTTGAGTGTACCTAGTGAGAATTTGAACCAAAGAAAGCAAAGATTCTGAGATTGGCTTGGAATCAAAAATTATATACCTCTTTTGGTAAAAATTACCATAACTTGGTCCGCTTTATGATATAGAATTAACTTAAAACATCTTTAAAAAAGATATACTATGCACTTCCCGAAGTTTTTACCTATTCTTACCTTCTTCCTTTATTTATTATTTTCATTTAACACAACAGTTGCACAATATGTATCTGTTGGTAATGGTGGATATACAACTCAATTTCCCGGTGTTGATCAGGCAGGTAGAAACTCCTTTCCAAGTGGCACTCCATTTACAACTGGAATAGCTGCAACTAAACCAGTACCTACTAACGATTGGTGGTCAGCTCAGATAAAGAACAGTCATGCAGACAATTTATTCAACTACCCATACACCTTAAAAACAACTCCAAAAGGTCTGGTAGTCAGTTATATTCCATGGGGTGTAATTGATAATATACTACCGGTAATTGTAGGTGTAACTGGGCTAAACTCTACAGATTGCAAGGTCTCCGATTTTTCAGACTGGACTGTACAAATGGAATGGGCGAACAACAATCACCAATTTAGAGCCACTTCGGGGATTGGCATGCCTTTCTTATACTTTGAAAAAAAATCAACTGATGTTGCTCAGATAGAGGTAAATGAAGGAACTGTTACCGTATTAAATGAAATGCTGATAATTGAAAACGCAAGAAATGGAGCTGATTTTTCGGTGTACGCTCCCACCGGAAGTGTTTGGACTAAATCTGGTAATGTTTATAGCTCTACTTTAAATGGAAAAAATTATTGGTCTATGGCCTTTATTCCACTTAACTCAGGAAATATCACCACAACAGCAACTCAGTATAAGAAATACGCATACGTTTTTCCAACCAATACAGAAGTTACGTGGAACTATAACGAATCAACTTCAAAACTTAAAACAACGTTCACTACTTCGGTCAGCGTAAAAGAAGGAACAGATACCTTAATGCTTCAAGGACTATTACCTCACCAGTGGTCTAAACTCGCTGCGGGTTCTGCCGTGCCCAATCAATCGAGTTATTCATCCATTAGAGGCGAACTAAAATCTTTAGCTGGAAATGAGTTTAGCACTGAATACGATTTTTATGGAATACTACCAACCTTGCCTTATCTAAACCAATACAGCAATGGCTTTAAACCAGGTGAGCTTAGCAAAAAAATACAAGTTCTTAGCAACGACAAGCTTAACCCATGGACTGACTCATACAACGAAGGTCAAATGATGAACAGGTTGATTCAGACCGCTCGAATTGCGGACTTATCTGGCGATACTAAAGCGGTTAAATCAATTGTAAAAACGATAAAAGAAAGACTCGAAGATTGGTTAAAAGCCGAAGCAGGCGAAGTTGCATTTCTATTTTATCGAAACAATACATGGTCCACTCTAATAGGTTACCCTGCGGGGCATGGACAAGACAACAACATAAATGACCACCATTTTCATTGGGGCTATTTTATACATGCTGCTTCGTTTATGGAGCAGTATGAACCGGGTTGGGCCGCCAAATGGGGAAAAATGGTAAATCTGCTCATACTCGATGCCGCTAATCATAAGAGATTCGATCCTAACTATCCATTTCTTAGAAACTTTAGCCCTTTTGCCGGGCATTGTTGGGCCAATGGGTTTGCCTCTTTTCCTCAAGGAAATGACCAAGAGTCAACATCAGAAAGTATGCAGTTTAATTCTTCTTTAATTCATTGGGGTAGCATTACTGGTAACGACACCATAAGAGATTTAGGAATTTACCTCTACGCTACCGAGCAATATGCAGTTGAAGAATACTGGTTTGATATGCGAAAGCGGGTTTTCAAAGCAAATCATCCATACAGTTTGGTATCAAGAGTATGGGGTAACAGTTATGACAATGGTACATTTTGGACCAGTGACATTGCCGCTTCATACGGCATTGAAATGTATCCTATTCACGGAGGCTCTTTATACCTTGGGCAAGACACCGTTTATGCAGATAAACTTTGGAAAGAAATGGAGCAAAACACTGGTATTCTAAGTAATCAGAAAAACCCAAACCTATGGCACGATGTATATTGGAAATACCTGTCCCTCACCAATCCAGCTAAAGCCATTCAACTTTACGACAGCTATCCAAATAGAGAATTAAAGTTTGGTATATCAGATGCTCAAACATACCACTGGCTGCATGCTATGAATAGTCTTGGAAGAGTTGCAAAAATTGGATCAGATCACGAAATGTCGGCAGTATTTATTAATGGAAATGAAAAAACGTATGTCGCACATAATTACAGCAGCTCTACCCTAACGGTTAATTTTACCGATGGTTACCGACTTACAGTTCCTCCGTTCACCACCAAAACCAGCAGAGACATTGTTATAAAATCAGTTCTTACAAGCGATTTTGCATTTGCCTACCCTGGAGGGAACGCGCAGTTGCGTCTAAATGTCAACACTGGAAATCCAACTAAAGTAGAGTTCTATCAGGCTGATCAACTTATTGGAACCGACACTCAAGCTCCATTTGAGCTTAAAGTGAATAATCTTAGCACCAAGAAGCACCAGTTTTACGCAAAGGTGTACGATGGCAACTTGTTTAACTTATCAAACATTGTTGAGGTGCTTGTAGGAGAAACAAAACCCTACAGTGGAAATCCAATTGCTATACCGGGTATTGTGGATCCTACTGAATATGATTTTTATGAAGGTGGCAATGGACAAAACATCACTTATTTCGATGCATCACTTAATAATGAAGGAAATATTCGACAAAACGAATATGTTGATGCATTAAAAGACCCTAGCGAGGGTAATACCATTGGTTGGATATCTCCAGGAGAATTTACCAGTTATTCTGTTAATGTCGCCCAGCCTGGGTTATACACAGCTGACATTAGACTGGCAAGCGGAAACACAAGCGGTGGTGGTCCACTCTATTTTGTTTTAGACGAAGACACGGTGAGCTCTGCAGTTAAAATAAACTACACGGGCGATTGGGATGAATGGAAAACCATTACAGTACCTAATATTCGACTTAAAGGCGGAATTAGTCAACTTAAAATTTTGTTTGAAGAAGGCGAGTTTAATTTGGGCAAGGTAGAATTTAAACGAACAGCAAATTTACCGTACAGTCAGCCTGTTGCTAACGCTGGCTCAAACAAGTTAGTGCAATTGCCAGCAACCTCAAGTACATTAGATGGTAGCGGAAGCTCAGATCCTGCTGGAGGTTCTTTAAATTATAAATGGGCACAACTGTATGGCCCGTCACCACTGAATTTTGGTACTTCCAATAATGCAACAACTAGTGTTTCAAATTTAGAAGAAGGGGTTTATAAAATAAAGTTGACCGTAGATAATGGCAGTTATTACGATACGGATGAAATGTATTTAATTTCAAGTACTCAAAGTAACGTAGTACCTCGAGTTGAATTGCTAAAACCTACTGATAATAGCACTTTCAAGGACAATGAAAACGTTTTGTTATCTGCTTTGGCAACAGACATTGATGGTTCTATTGCTAAAGTGGATTTTATTGCTAACGGAAAAACCATTGGAAGCGCAAATCAATTTCCTTTTGAGTATTCTTGGGTGAATCCTGCTGCTGGAAGCTATACCATAAGCGCAAAAGCTACAGACAATAAAGGCGTTATTGCACTTTCTAACACGAAATCTATTGTTGTAGATAAAGGGCCAAGTAAAGAACTGGTTTACGGTACTTGGCAATTAACCAAAATGGCAAAGGCATTAAAAGTAGGACCAGAAAGAGGGTCAAATGGCTGGTGGTCAAACACAACTGCGGATGTTCAAATTAGGTCATGTCTTTTTAATGATTCCATTACATTTTTGCGAGATGGGGCATTTTTACATAGAATGGACGCCTCTACCTGGTTAGAACCTTGGCAGGGAACAGCAGAAGGATGTGGTGCGCCAAAAGCTCCGCACATTGGTGGACGGTTTTCGTACAGTTTCAATGGTACCGAATTAACCTTACGTGGATTAGGCGCACATATTGGCTTACCTAAAGTTCACAACAATGGTGAAGATGGTAAACCTGTACAAAACACCATTATTTACGATGTAATTATAAGCAACGACACTATGTACGTAGATTGCAGTTTTCCGAATGGTGGAGGTGTTAACGGAAAAGGCTGGTGGAGATTTACTTATTCGAAAATTAGCGATTTACCAGAGATTGAGGAACCCATTGACACCACTTTTGTATCGGAGCAGCTAAATGAGTTTAAGGTGTTACCTTATCCAAATCCGTTTAATCATAAATTAAAGATTAACCTTAAGGATAAGCATGCAACGATTCAATTGTACTCACTAAGTGGAAGCTTGTTGATTGAACAAGAAGTTAGGAATGGTTTTACTGCGTTAAATACTGCTGATTTAGCTGAAGGAATGTACATATTAAAAGTTACAGGAATGTTCGAGACACAGACGTTTAATGTTCAAAAATCCAACTTCTAATTCAAGGGAGGCATTGCAACTTGGTAAGGTTTAAAATAGCTTTGAGTTTTATTCCTGTTAAATTCTATGCTAAAGAACCTGTTCATCCCTTGTACTCTCCTACTCCTTCTTGTAACATTTATAGGTTGTAAGAAATTAAGTTCTGATGATCGTTGTTTAGTAAATCCAGACCCAGGCAATTGCGAAGCATATATGCCAAGATATTATTACGACAGTAAATTTGGAAAATGTAAAGAGTTTATTTGGGGAGGTTGTCAAGGAACCGTCCCATTTGAAACACTTGAAGAATGCAAAACGTGCGAGTAATGAATACTTTAGTAGAAAACTACTAAATAAATGGCTGCATGCGTTGCGAACTTGGTGCTTCGCCAGACTGCAAAGTGCATAGATGGCAGCTGGAACTTAATTTACTAAGGTTGCTAATAAATCAATGCGGACTAACCGAAGAATGCAAATGGGGTTCGCCTTGTTATACCTACAATGGTAAAAACGTGTTAATGCTCAGTGCCCTAAAACACTACTGTTGTGTTAGCTTCTTTAAAGGTAGTTTATTGCAAGATCAGAAGAAATTACTCGAAAAACCAGGGCCAAATTCACAAGCTGCCAGATTATTCAAGTTTATTGATGTCACTCAAATTGAGGAGATAGCAACGGATATTAAATCATACATTTTTGAAGCCATAGAAGTTGAAAAAGCTGGTTTAACGGTTGAATTCAAAAAAGAACCTTTAGAAATCCCAGTTGAATTGCAAAACAAATTCGAAGAAGATCCTGCATTTGAAAATGCCTTTTATAGTTTAACTCCAGGAAGACAACGTGGATACCTTATTCATTTTAATCAAGCAAAGCAATCTAAAACTCGAATTAATAGAATTGAAAAACACCATGAAAATATAATGCAGGGCATTGGACTAAACGACAAATACAGCTCTAAAAAACAATAAGGATTAGTTTCAAAACCAACCTAAAACAGCTTTAAAACCAATTTAAATCATATTTCATAACTCACTGACAAACAGCATTTTTAGTAGGTTTAACAATACAAACAATTTACAAAAAGGCTACCAAAAAAGCGCATTTATGCCTAAAATTTGGAAGAAAAAAACACAAGAAGAAATCAACTCAATTGTTTTTGGAGCACTTAAACAAAACATAAACTACACCGAGCAAATAATACTTGGAATTCCCGCATCCTACCTCGACGAAATGGTTTTTAACCAAGATGCTTCCTTTGTAAAAGAGGCTCCTTTTATTTCAACGTTAATTCAAAATCCAAATCATATTGGATGCCATACATTGGGTAAATCTGAACCGTTTTTTGAAGGCACTCAAAACATAGGAAAAGAACTAATTGAAATATGTGCTGTGGATATTTTAGGCAACGAACCTAATTCAACCGACGGTTATGTGGCCTCTGGTGGAACAGAAGCTAATATTCAAGCAATTTGGGTTTATCGCAATTACTTTAAAAATGAATTTAATGCACAAAATGACGAGATATGCATCATATGTAGCTCCGACAGCCACTACTCTATGGATAAAGCCTCCAACCTTCTTTCAATAGGTTTATACAAAGTTCAAGTAGATGAAGAAACCAGAGAATTAAAAGAAGCTGCCATTGAAGAAAGCATAATTAGAGCTAAAGAAGATGGCAAAAAGTACTTTGTTGTAATTGCCAATATAATGACCACCATGTTTGGTTCGGTAGATATATTGAGAATTATATCATTTTACTGGAGGAACATAATTGTCAATATAAGTTACACGTTGACGGAGCATACGGCGGTTTCTTCTACCCTTTTACCGCTCAAGACTCTATTTTAAACTTCAGAAACCCCAGCATCAGTTCGTTTACCCTAGATGCCCATAAAATGGCGCAAGCACCATACGGTACTGGTATATTTTTAATACGAAAAGGATTAATACAGCACGCCAATACCAAAGAAGCTAGCTATTTAGAGGGTGAAGATTTTACGCTAATAGGAAGCCGTTCTGGTGCAAATGCAATAGCCACTTGGATGATTCTTACAAAAAATGGCCCTTTTGGTTGGTAGGAGAAGGTTTATATCCTTCAGAAAAGAACGCGCTGGATGTGCAATCAACTATTAGGTTTAGGTATAAGTTTTTATCGCAACCCGAACTCAAATATCATCACCATAAAAGCCGAATTTGTGGACGCAGACACCGCTAAGCTATTCGATCTTGTGCCAGATAATCACCGGACGCCAGCTTGGTACAAAGTAGTAATTATGGAACACGTTACCATAGAAAAACTATCTTTACTGCTAGAACACGTGCAACAACCAGAGCCTTTGGTTGTGCACTAAAGCAGAACAAATGAAGCATATATTTTTAATCCTAATGATTTCTTCATTTGGATTACTTCAGGCACAGGTTGATGTAAAGAGCATTAAAAAAAATAGCGCTCAGCTTTCAGAAAATCTTTTTATATCGAAGTATGAAGTAACTAATAAAGATTACGCTGAATTTCGGGCATTTATAATTGCAAATGGGAATAAGAAATTGCAAGATGTTACTCAGGTTGACACCTTGAATTGGATTAAAAAAAACTTTTATCACAAACCGTATGTAGCGCACTATTACCAGCACACTGCTTACCAAGATTATCCAGTTGTAAATATTAACTATCAAGCCAAACAACTGTTTTGTCAGTGGCTCACTGACCAGTACAATGAAAACGAGAAACGAAAATTTAATAAGGTAAAGTTTCGCTTACCCACAAAAGAAGAATGGATCAAAGCTGTGCAAGCTGGAAACTCGGATAACACATACCCTTGGGATGGGAACGACGAGTTTAGAAAAAATGGTGCTTGCAGAGCCAATTACAAGCGTAAACCAGAGACTTTAACGGATGAAACGAATACTAGTAATTATGATGTTACAGCTTCTGTCGCATCGTATTGGCCTAACAAACTAGGTATTTATAATTTATCTGGCAACGTTGCCGAAATGCTCGACAATCAAGCCGGCACCGTTGGCGGAAGCTTTTTAAACACCTTTGAATTCCTTTCAATCAATAGCCCAGACCCTTTTCAATCCATTACGGATAAACCAGACTCAAGTCATGTTGCCATCGGTTTTAGGTGGGTAATGGAGGTGATAGAAGAGTAAATAGTTTTCATTATGAGATTTCAAACCCTAACCAATCCAACACATTTTTGTCCCAAATATCGGCCCGCTCTTGTTCGCTCAAAATTCCTGTTTCAACAGCAAAATCCAGCACACGGCCTGGATAGGAAGTACCCACTCCTTCCATTTCTCCTAATGGATATGGGTCGTCTAAAGCCATAATAATCTGACTTGAGCCTACTCTTTTCTTGAGTAATTCAAGTGTATAGGAATCGTGCACTAGCGTATCAAAAAACAAGTTTTTGTGACCTAAGGTTTTTCTGGGGTCGCTTAATCCCTCAAAAATATCTGGACGCCCATCAAATCCTTGAATCCTTCTACCGTAATTTGCTATACCCAGCATGCCGCCGTGCGCAAAGCTGGTTCTCATATTTGGGTATTTGTTTGGTAAATCTCTTAAAGTAAACAAATGAATGGTATCAGCACATTGTGCCATCATCCAAACCAAATGAAAACGCCAATATTGGTTTTTAAGCGCTACCATTTTCTCGCCGTCATAAGGGTGAATTTGAACCGCTAAATTGTATTCATTAGCCAATTCATAAATCGGTTCAACATCAGCCTCTGCTATTGAAAGCCACTCTCCTTCTGCATTTAAGAAATGCGTAGGCAAACAAAGTAGTTTTAAACCCAACTCGTTTACACATCGATCTATTTCTTTTAGCGCTTGATCCATGTACAAAGGCTGTACTACCAACCCACACGTGAATTTATTTGGATAATCGTGTTGCACAGAAGCGTTGTAATCGTTTTGAAAGCGAATACCATCTGCACAATCTTGCTCCTCCCAACCATTGCAATACAATTGTGATAGATTAAGCATAACACCATGGTCTATGTTATTGCGCTCCATCCACTCTAGCTTTTCTTTGAGGAAAAAGCTTGGGTCCGTTATCGGCCTTGACCAATTGCCTTGTCGCATGAATTTTTTATCCTCATCAATCCAGAACAGTTTCTTGTCTTTCATGAATTTTGGTATCTGAGACGGTTCTGGAAGAATGTGCCCGTGTCCGTTTATTCGCATTTGGCAAAAATAAACTACTTCTCTTTTGTCGGTTCTGCTGCCCGGCGCTCACGTTGCATTGGATTTTCACCGCCTCCGTACCTTCTGTAGCTAGATTTGTACAATTCAAAACGGGTTGGTAAAACTTCTCTTGGCCAATAGTTATTGAATTTTTCAATATCTGCAATTTCCAAAAACGGATCGAGCTCGATTTTCTTCACTTCCTTTTCAAAATGGAAAACTTTGGTCACTTCTTTATCGTTTAGTTTCCATATTTCAGCTGGAATACGCACTATCTCTTCAGAGTTATCCTGAAAGGTAAAACGCAGAATTACAGGCATTACCAATCCACCGTAGTTCTTAATTTTTAGCTGGTAAAAATTCTTACCCGACTTTAAAATCTTCTTTTGATGTTCACTTAAACTTTTTAAATAACGCTCATAATCTTCTCTATCTAGACGGTTTACACGATATTTCTGCTCAGGGTCGTCATAAAACTCCGCTAGCTCTGGCTTTTGACTCATTAGCGGCACCAATGCCGTATCGTTTCTCAAATCACCAATAAATTGTCTTCTGTTTTCATCTTCTTTTTTTCGTAACGCACTATTTACGTCGGGGTCTTTGGTATCTATCTGATACCACACAATATCTTCTATAGCTTGATCGCAGTGATCGGTGGTGTAAAACCAACCTCTCCAGAACCAATCTAAATCTACTCCACTAGCATCTTCCATAGTTCTGAAAAAATCAGCAGGATATGGGTGTTTAAATGCCCACCGTTCACAGTAAGTTTTAAAAGCAAAATCGAATAATTCTCTACCCAAAACTGTTTCTCTTAGAATGTTTAACGCCGTAGCGGGTTTAGCGTAGGAGTTATTACCAAACTGGTAAATGGATTCCGAATTGGTCATGATAGGTGAAATCTTCGATTTATCACCTTTCATGTAACTGGTGATTTTATCGGCAGGCCCTCGTCTAGAAGGGTAATGATCGCTCCACTCCTGCTCCGCTAGGTATTGCACAAAGGTGTTAAGTCCTTCGTCCATCCAGGTCCATTGGCGCTCATCAGAGTTAATAATCATAGGAAAGAAGTTATGCCCAACCTCATGAATTATTACACCATGCATACCGTACTTAGTGCCTTCTGAGTACGTTCCATCTTTTGCAGGCCGACCACCGTTGAAGCAAATCATAGGATACTCCATGCCAATGTAGTTAGCGTGAATACTTTGAGCAACCGGATAAGGATAATCAATGGTGTATTTAGAGTACGTTTTAATGGTATGAGCTACCAGCTCTGTACTGTATTTTTCCCAAAGCGGATTCCCTTCTTTCGGGAAGAAAGACATGCACAACACATCTTTATCACCAATCTTGGCAATCATGGCATCCCACATAAATTTTCTTGAGCTCGCAAAAGCAAAATCCCTAACATTACTGGCTTTATAAGTCCATGTTTTGATTCCAGAGGCTTTTTCTTTTTCGTTTTCTTCTGCCTCTCCTTGAGTGACAATTTGAATTGGTTTTTTAGTAGATTTTTTTGCCTTAGCAAAGCGTTCGCGCTGCTCTGCAGTCATAACATTTGAAGCGTTTTGCAATTCACCAGTAGCAGCTACCAAATGATCACTTGGCACCTTTATACTAACTTCATAATTTCCGAAAGGCAAGGTAAACTCTCCGCGACCCAAAAACTGTTTGTTTTGCCAGCCTTCAACTTCATTGTAAACGCACATTCTCGGGAAGAACTGAGCCATTGTATATATGTAATTATCTTCCTCTGGAAAATATTCGTAGCCACCGCGACCACCAATTTTCATTCTATCGTTAATGTTATACCACCACTTTACAGAAAACGACACTTTAGTGGCTGGTTTTAATGGTTTAGGTAAATCAATGCGCATCATGGTTTTAACGATTGTATAGTTCAATTTTTTACCACCAGCGTCCTTTACTTCTTCTATTTTAAAACCTCCATCGTACTCCTCAAAATGGAACTCTCTTTCTAAGGCTCTAAAATTTGTTTTTTGATTGAGTTTTGAGGTGCTAATCTTTCGGGTGTCGCTATCTTTTGCTCGCATATTCTGATCGAGTTGCAACCAGATATAGCTCAAATTATCTTTCGAGTTGTTGGTGTACGTAATTGTTTCCTGTCCTCGTAGGATTTGCTTATTATCATCGAGCTCTATACTCATTTTATAGTCGGCGGTATTTTGGTAATACCACGGTCCAGGCTGACCATCTGCCGAACGATATCCATTAGGCGTTGGTAACTCGTCATACAATTGTCTGAATTTGTTGGTATTGGTATTTTCTTGCGCTATTGAAATAATGCTTGCAATTAAAGAAAGACAAGCGGTAATAAGAACTTTTTTCATGAATAGAATTTGGATTTGCTAAAATAACGGTTAAAGGCGTATAATTGTTTCTATTGTTACCTTTGACTGTAATGTTGTATAAACAGAAAATAACAGGTATGAAAGTTTTGTTAGTTCTTGTTTTTGCTGGACTAATATCTTCGTTTTCACCGCATCCTTTGCATTTAACGGTAAGCGAAGCGCATTTTAGAAAAGACAAAAAAACCATTGAAGTAAGCATAAAACTTTTCTTTGATGATTTTGAACGTGCATTAAGCTCAAAAGAAGAAAATACGATCTACCTATGCCCTGATAGCGCCAACAAACACTACTATACTGTTGATCAGTATTTTAAAGAAAACTACAGCCTAAAAATCAATAATCAATTGGAGGAATTTGAACTACTTGGATATGAGTGCGAAAAAGAGTTGGTTTATGTTTTCATAGAATTTACTGACATCAAAAAAGTAAATTCAGTCTCGATAGTTAATAAACTGCTATTTGATATTTTTTTGGATCAAACTAATTTGATGCATTTTCATACCGACGGGAAATCAAATACATTGCTGACACACCCAAAATCTCCAAGAAACTCAATAGAATTGAAGTAAAACCTACGCAGGTTCTGCTGATGCTTCGTCCGTTTTTGCGTTACTAAATACGTCAATAACTCTACCGTCAGCGCAATAGCGATAACACTTTAAATGCTGATTAAACACACGAGGCTTCACAATGGATTTAGCCAATAACATTCTGGCGCATTCTTGCAGCCCTTCTTTTATTGCAGGATGTGGAAAGATTAAGTCGGCCAATTCCTTTACACCTTTATCCAAAGCAATAAGCATAGCAACCGACTCTATGGTTGAACTGGCTTGATCACCAATTGCGCGCATACCAATAATTTTCATGTCTTCATCGTCGGTAACAAACAATTTAAAAAAGCCTTGTTTACGCGAGAACTTGATTTACAAAGTGTTGAGGCTGTTTTAAGAAATCAAAATATTAAATACTATCGAACCAACGTAACTTCTCCAGTCTCTACTCGCTCTTGCTTATCGTTCACATCTCTAAAATTTGCTCTCCATACATAAGTTCCAATAGGACAATCCTCACCTATATTGTTGCGTTTACCGTTCCAGCCTTCTTGAATGTCACCTGAGTCAAATACCACCTCGTTCCATTGATTTAGAATTTGTAGGTTATAGTCATAAACGCCCATCTTAAACAATCTAAATGTTTCGTTTATACCATCGTTATTCGGCGAAAATGCGTTGGGTGCATACAATGGATTCGGGCAAAGCGTTACGGTAAAACGCTCTACTCCTAAACAGCCTACGCTATCAATTATCCAAAGAAGCTGATCCCCCGGCTGGTCAATTTCATAGTAATCTCCTTCGTAGTCTTTGTTCCAAACGTATTGGAATGAGTGATCAGAAAAATCGTACTGCAATACTTCTCCGTAACAAAACAATGTATCAGACAAACCAAAATATGGTGTTGTAACAAACTCGTAATAAGCTGTATCGCTTCCCCAACCGCATACATTCTCAGCTTTCACCCAATATTTTCCAGTTTTATTAAAAGATCGAACTCTGGGATGAGTGCCGTTTTCCCAAGTTGGAAACACCCCCTGCATTTGCAATTCTCCAATACCAAGAGTAGTAGTTAAGATTTGACCATCACACAACACTGTATCTGCTCTAAGCTGTGGTTTGGGTGTATAATACTTGTCTACTTGAATAGCATCGGTATATGTACCACAACGGTTAGTAACACTTAGGATAAATTTACCCCCTCGCGCAATATTTATTTGAGGAGCATTATGCCCTGTATTCCAGCTATAGGTAGGGTTATTTGGAAAGTATACTGACTTAGTAAATGAGCCAAAATCACACAAAAGCGTGTCGGGCCCTAAATCAACTTTTAGTGGTTTGTCGTAAAGAACAATCAAGGAATCACGGTGTTTTCCGCATAAATTACTTGTTTCAACCTGATAGTACCCAGGACTAGATACCCATTTGGTGGAACTTACAGAGCCATCATTCCACAAATAATTGCCACGAGAGAATGTAGCGTTTAGTAAAATAGAATCTCCATTACATAGAAGTGTATCTCCCGGTAAATTAAAAAACGGGGTTTGCTCATCCACGTAGTTCACTGTATCTCTGTATGTACCGCAGGTGTTTGTAGCATTCACCCAATAAGTTCCATTTCGAAGCACTATAAAAGTTGTATCCGTGGAGCCGTTGTGCCATAAGCAACTAGCACCATTGGTAACTGGATCTAGCACTATTTTATCACCTAAACATATGATTGAATCTGACCCTAAGTTTGGAGTTAGAGGATAGTCATAATCTACAAAAACGGTATCGGTAGTAGCACCGCACAAGTTTACTACTTGCACCCAAACCTCCCCTCCTGGTGCGCTGGGATAATGGAAAGCGGTTCTACTGCCATCTTGCCATAAATACCTACTTCGTGAGAAAAATGCATTAATTAAATAGGTCTGACCTGAACAGAGCACTGTGTCCATTCCTAAATCTATCTTGGGTATGGTGTCTGATAACACCACCACCGTATCACGCATAGTACCGCACTGATTCTGCACTTGCGCCCAATAAGTACCCGCTTTGTTGATTAGCTTTTTAGGTACGGTTGAGCTGTCATTCCATAAATACTTCGAGTTATTTACTGCTGTAATATCAATTTCATAAGGTCTTCCTCTACAGAAAATTGTGTCACTGCCTAAGTGCACAGTGTCTGGCAAAAGGCTATCAACTACAATCGTGTCGTAATCCGCACCGCAATAATTTGAGACTCTTACGGAATAAGTACCTGAGTTTACAATTTTAAGTAAGCTATCGGTAGAGCCATTATTCCAAAGCGTCTCAAAAAACCTGGTATTGGCTTTAAAACTCAGGGTATCTCGGTTACAGAGAATAGTATCTGGACCTAGGTCGATTATGGGACTAGGAGGAACATACAATGTATCTAACAGAGTATCGGTCAGGCATTTATATACAACAACGGCTTTTATGTAATAGTATCCAGTTTGCGAATAAGTATGTACTGGGTTTTTTACTGTGTCCGTTGTTCCGTCACCTAATTCCCAATAAAAGGACAAAGGATCACCCCTTAAAATACTTTTGAATTTAACCGTATCTCCCTTGCAAATGGTATCACTACCATCAAGGAAGTTGGAGTACGTAATTGCATTCTCTAAATTCACCAATGAAACCCCAGTTGCGTAGCCATAGGATACCGCATTACCGATTCCCATACTGTATGCAATAAAGCCACAACCAGTTGTTTCTAATCTGTGATAACCCGCTGTAACACTGAGGCTTTTATATGAATACGTAGAGTTTTGCGTGAACACATTCCACCCCACCAAAAGATTACTGTCTAAATATACAGTTCCAGTATCTGCCGTTTTGGTTACCACATGTACAAAGTGACTATCAATGGCGCTAGTATCCACCGCAAAAAACGTAATAGAATCTAAAAACATTTGCTCTGTTGCGTTGAGCATAATCATGGATGGATCTGTGTTTCTTGTTGGAGCACACCCAGAATTACTGCCAGTTACTAAAAAATGTGCGACCGCAATTGGATTATTACTGGTGTAATTATGAACAGCAGT
>CBFICO010000045.1:0-18337 GCA_965661115.1 Salibacteraceae bacterium | reverse complement strand
CCTAATTATGATGCTTGGAGGGTTAGCCGTGGCCTTTTTCTTATCTAATTATATAACCAGAGGATTACAAAACATTACACAACGCTTGCGTGCACTCAGCTTAACCGAAAACAACGAGGAAATAAGTTGGGATAAAAAAGATGAGATTGGTGAATTAGTGAACGAATACAACAAAAAGGTAAGGGAGCTAAAACACAGCGCAGAGTTGTTGGCAAAAAGCGAACGCGAAGGTGCTTGGAGAGAGATGGCAAGGCAAGTAGCTCACGAAATAAAAAATCCACTGACGCCTATGAAATTGTCTGTACAACAACTGGATAGAAGCTGGAAAGATGGGAAGGAAGACTTTTCAGAGCGACTCGAAAGGTTTAATAAAACCATGACTCAACAAATAGACACCCTATCGGATATAGCAACTGAGTTTTCAAATTTTGCTCAGCTCAACAAATCAAACCCTGAGCCAATTGACCTTTGCAAGAATTTAATAAATGAAATTAAACTATTTGAGCACGATAAAGCGAATATTACTTTTGAATCAGGAAATACTAATCCGATCGTTTATATCGATAAATCTCATTTAAACCGGATTTTTACCAATCTAATTACCAACGCCTTAGAAGCGATTCCAGAAGGAGAAAAGGGTAAAATTAAACTTTCTGTTTTAGAAAATGGGAACCTTGTTTCGATTGTTGTTTCGGATAACGGAAGTGGAATTGAAAGCGAGAAGTTGCATCGCATTTTTGAACCTAATTTCAGCACAAAATCCAGGGGCACCGGATTAGGTTTAGCGATGGTTAAAGGTATGCTAGAAAGCGCAAAAGGAACTATAGAAGTTAGCTCCGAATTAGGAAAGGGCTCCCAATTTACGGTTACCCTTCCTATTTATAATCACTAAAGTCTGTCAATCTTTTTAATGTAAATATCGCCGTCGTATTCGCGATACATTAAACAAACAATTTCGTTTGATTCTTTGCAGGACTCTGTATTTGAATACGTAACTTTTACCTGTGTTCCGCTCGGGTAATCTTTTACTGAATTGGAGTTACAAATCCTCAAGTCGGTATCTTCTATTCTTAAGTATGACCCTGTACAATCTTTATCGATTTCGCCCTTTACTCCTGCAACCTTTTCGCAAGTATTAAATAAAAATAAACTAGCGATTAATGAACTGATAGTTAAATACTTCATGATTTTAAAATTTCCTTATTAACCAAAATTGCTGGAGAATATTGTATAAAAATAAACCCCTTAAAAAATAAGGGGTTTGTTTTTGATTTATGTATTTATTGTCTCTATGATACACTGTAAATTTATTTTGAGATTCCCGTTTTCAGGGGAATGACGCTCTAGGTAATAATTAATTCTAAAAGTTATCCAAATCAATAGGTCTCATAACGGCTATCTTCAAATAAACACTCCACTTTTTTCTCTGTAAAAAGACTTGCTAAAATGCCCTTTCGATCAAAATTTATTACCTCGGCTCCTGCGCTAAACAAGTAAGATTTATTACTCATAACCGCGAACTTGCTTTTATTAAATAGCGAGTATCCACTGAGTGGTATTTCAAGCTCTAACTCTTTAAAAAAGACTTTTAATTGGTTAGATGATTGGTCTATGGGCTTTGAACTTCCTGCGATGAATTTATCGTCTTCTAACTGTTTTACGAAATAGAAATAATCACCATTAACATAGTACTGAACCAATTTTCGGTTACTTGACTGTATTTGAGTTAACCCACCCCCAATAACGTTGGACAACCAAATGTCTCCGGTATTATTGGCCGAAACTTGATTTAAAATCTTACCTAAAAAAGCCTCCGCCAATTATTGTGTATATAGTGCAATTGGGTTGAGCCTATTGTTTCTAAATTGAAAGAGTTTTCAATCGGATGTATAACAACCTAATTGATCATTGGCATTATAAAAACCAACTATAACACTTCCTTTAAGTGAAGTACTTTTCGGAATTGCGTTAAAGCTTAACCCTTCTAATTTGACTAAGCCTTTACTAGTGGCTACCCAAATTCTATTATCAGCATCTTGAGAAATATCGTAAACCTCATTGCTGGTTAACCCTTCTGCCTTTCCAAAATGATTGAATAGCGCATCTTGACCAAAAGCAAGGTTGGATATAAGATAGAGTGATATGAATATGATAAGTGCTCTCATTTTGATGATTAAAGTAGAACAATTGAACGATGGTGAAAACGAGTCGGCGGTGTTTTTATGGTTTAAATATTTAATCGGTTGATTTGAAATTATAAGTGGAAATTAACGTGACCGTTTAAACACGGGCACAGTACTACAGGGCTCTCCGTACATTATCGACTTGGCTACTGGCTGTAATATATTGGTGATTTTTACCCACGCTGCCTCCGAAACATGCTTGTCTCCACAACCTTTTATTACGATTCTTCGATCGATATAATCTTCAGGGTTTATTGCTTCTATTGACTGAATTAAAAGTTGTTGTTCCACTTCTTGTTTTGCGCCAAAATGGATTGAAGTTGCGTGGTCTTGTAATGCAGAACTCAACAGCATATATGCCCAGCTAGGAACAATTGCGTCAGCAGAACAAATGAGTGCTACGTGTTGGCTCTTATATGCCGACCAATCGTGGTCTTTAATGAATGCTCTGAACTCTTTTTCTTTGAGAGCAATACCCTGCCAAAGGTTCTGAGCTATGTCGTATTCAACTATTTCTTGAGACGGAAAGAAATCAGCCATGTCTAGTTGAATTAGCCCAGAATTTGCTACTCGGTTTACTATTTCTTTTTCGTTACTCATAAGATTAATCTCCCGCAGATTTTCGCAGATTTTAAATCTGTGCATATCTGCGCTATCTGCGGGCGTAATTCTACATAAATCCTAGTTCTAATTGTGCTTCTTCGCTCATCATATCTTTTTCCCATGGTGGGTCAAAGGTGATGGTAACTTTAGCGTCGCTCACTATCTGAATCCCTTTAACTTTTTCTTCTACTTCGGCAGGCAAACTTTCTGCAACCGGACAGCTTGGGGAAGTAAGTGTCATTAGCACATCCACTTGAGATGTATCACTAACAGCAATGTCGTAAATTAGGCCCAGCTCATAAATATCGACAGGAATCTCAGGGTCGAAAACGGTTTTTAAAACCTCAATTACTGTATTTTCAATTGCTTTTTTGTCCATTTTAAATTGCTTTTGCTGAATACGCCAAAGCGTAGGTTTTTATCTTTTTAATCATGGATACTAATCCGTTTGAACGAGTTGGAGATAAATGCTCTTTTAAGCCAATTTTATCTACAAAGTATAAATCTGCCTTCAATATTTCATCTGCCGTGGCGCTGCTCAGCACACGAACGACCATACCCACTATACCTTTTGTAATTATGGCATCTGAATCGGCCTGAAAATGCAAGAGCTCTCCTTCTTTGGAAGGCACCAACCATACTCTACTTTGGCATCCTTTAACTATGTAATCTTCTGATTTTAAGTCTTCTGGAATTCCCTCAACATCTTTACCCATATCAATGATGTAATCGTACTTTTCCATCCAATCATCAAACATGGAAAACTCTTCAATTAGCTCGTCTTGTCTTTCGTTTATTGACATTATCCAAACATCTTTTTCACGCGTAAAAGTCCTTCGTAGAGCTTATCAATTTCTTCAAACGTATTATAAAAAGCAAAAGAAGCCCTTACCGTTCCTGGTATCCCAAATCTTGTCATAATGGGTTCTGTACAATGATGCCCTGTTCTCACAGCAACTCCCAGTTTATCTAAAATAGTACCCGTGTCGTAAGGGTGAATTCCATCCAGAAGAAAGGAAATTACTGAAGCTTTATTTTTAGCCGTTCCGTAAATCTTTAACCCTGCTATAGAAGACAATTTCTTAGTACCATATTCTAGCAACTCTTGCTCGTATTTTGCGATAGCATCAAGCCCAATTTCGTTTACATAATCGATCGCGGACTTCAAACCCAAAACACCAGCAATATTGGGAGTTCCAGCTTCAAACTTAAATGGCAATTCGTTGTATTCAGTTTTTTCAAAAGAGACTGATTTTATCATATCTCCACCGCCTTGGTAGGGTGGCAGTTTGTTCAGCCAAGCCTCCTTTCCATAAAGCACTCCTATACCCGTTGGGCCAAATAATTTATGACCCGAAAGCACATAAAACTCGCAATCTAAACCTTGAACATTCACTGACATGTGGGGAGTTGCCTGAGCTCCATCCAATAAAACTGGGATATTCAGTTTATGCGCAGCTTCAATTACCTCCTCAACAGGATTAATCGTTCCTAAAGCATTAGAAACGTGATTTACAGCAACCAACTTTGTGCTATCTGAAATGAGTTTATGAAACTCCTCCATTATCCATTCTCCGTGGTTGTTAATAGGAATAACCTTGAGCTTTGCCCCTGTTTGTTCGCATGCTATTTGCCAAGGAACAATGTTGGAGTGATGTTCCAATTGAGAAACCAACACCTCATCACCTTCTTTGAGTAATGAACGAAAACCATTTGCAACTAGATTAATGCCATCGGTAGTGCCTTTGGTAAAAATAATTTCGTGGTCGTGCTGAGCATTTAGATGTTGCTGAACTGTTTTTCTGGCGGCTTCATATTCTTCTGTGGCTGCCGCAGATAAAGAATGCACTCCTCTATGAATGTTCGAATGTTCGTTGGTGTAGTAATTTGCTACTCTATCAATTACCGATTTAGGCTTTTGGGTAGAGGCTGCGTTATCAAAGTAAACAAGCGGTTTGCCATTTACTTCTTGGTGAAGTACAGGGAAGTCTTGTCTTATTTGTTCTATGTTCAATTCAGTTTTTACCATATCATCTCCCGCGGATTTCACAGATTTCGCAGATTTTTCTTTGAAATCAATCGGCTACTTAAACTTTGAATTTTTCATCCACCAAATCTTCTATGTGGGTTCTGAAAGCATCCAATTTTATTTCATCTAACACATCGAACACAAAGGCGCGAATGAGCATTTTGCGTGCACTTGATTCACTAACACCTCTTGATTGAAGGTAGAAAAGCGCTTCTTCGTCTAGCTGACCTGTTGTAGAACCGTGAGAGCACAACACATCATCGGCATAAATCTCTAGTTCTGGCTTTGAGTTAACAGTAGCCTCATCGCTCAACAAAATATTTTGATTACTCTGAAAACCATTAATTTTCTGAGCATCAGGCTGCACCATTACTTTTCCGTTGAACACTGCGGTAGCTTTATCGTCGATAATGCCTTTATAGTTTTCGCTTGAGCTGCAGTTTGGCGCAATATGGTCAACATAGGTATGGTTATCAAAATGCTCTGTTCCTGACGCCAAGTAAACCCCATTTAATTTGGTTTCGCAGTTTTCACCTTGAACAGCAATATTCAAATTGTTTCTAAGGATTTTACCTTCCAAACAAATCGTGTGAATGGCAAAACGACTGTCTCTTTTTTGTTGAACAGCTGTGGTGTTGATTAAATAATTCTCATCGCCTCCTTGTTGCAATTGATGCACATTTAACTCAGCATTTTTACCAACTTTCATTTCAGACACAACATTCCAAAAATTGTTTTCAGTGCCGTTATTTTGAAAGTTGAAAATGAACTGAGCTGTAGCACTTTGAGCTACATCTATCTTAACTCTAGGTTGTGCTTGTAACCCATTATTTGAGTTCAAAAAATTCAACTGAATTGGAGTTTCAACCAACGTGCCTTCAGCAATTTTGATGCGAACACCAGAAGTAAAATACGCGGTGTTTAAAGCAGCAAAAAACTCATGTTGGTATTCTACCATTGAGTTCTGCACCTCCTCAATTAGCTCAATTTCCACTCCTTTTGGTAACTCGGCACCCAAGTTTTCGAAGAATCCATTAACACAGTTCAATTGAGTTGCTGAATCATCTATTACTTCAACTGAAACTGCTGAGTTAGCTTCCTCAATCGCAAATTCACTATTCTGAATTTTTGTCAATCGAGTATATTTCCAATACTCATCACGAGTTGTAGGAAAATCTAGGTTTTGCAATGCAATTTGGGCCGCAATGCTCTCGCCTGAAAGTCCTTCCGAAACTCTGAATTGTTCTAAGAACAAATCTTTTTTATCGTTTACAGCTACAGACATTACGCTAATTCTTTATCCCCTTTAGTTAACCAATCGTATCCTTTTTCTTCTAGTTCAAGAGCGAGCTCTTTTCCTCCGGTTTTCACAATCTTTCCTTTGTAAAGCACATGAACATAATCGGGAACTATATAATCTAATAATCGCTGGTAATGAGTAATAACAATAGTAGCGTTGTCTTTTGTTTTAAGTCGGTTAACACCGTTAGCCACAATTCTCAAAGCATCGATATCCAATCCAGAATCAGTTTCATCCAGAATAGCCAATTTGGGTTCTAGCATTGCCATCTGAAAAATCTCGTTGCGTTTCTTTTCACCGCCAGAAAAGCCTTCATTAACCGAACGGTTTGCTAAGTTATCTTTAAGCTCAACTAGGGCTTTTTTCTCTTTCACCCGTTTTAAGAAATCTTTAGCAGCCATTTTATCTTGACCTTTATAGGCTCTTATCTCGTTGATAGCTGTTTTCAAGAAGTTGATATTGCTTACGCCCGGAATTTCAACTGGATATTGAAAAGCTAGGAATAAGCCTTCTGCAGCTCTTTCTTCTGGAGCCAAATCCAGCATATCTTTTCCGTCAAAATCTACCGAGCCGCCTTCAACTTCATAATCTTCTCTACCTGCTAAAACAGATGCAAGTGTGCTTTTACCAGAACCATTAGGGCCCATTATGGCATGCACTTCTCCAGCTTTTACTTCTAGGTTTAAGCCCTTGAGGATTTCTTTTCCTTCTACGCTTGCTTTAAGGTCATTTATTGATAACATAGCTTGTTTTTTTCTCCCGCAGATTACACTGATTTCGCAGATTTAACCCACAGATTTTTTTTCTTATTTACTTGAGAACTGATCTTCTTTGTTTTTAAATAGTACGTTGAATGTGGTTAAGCTTCCATAACTTCTGGTTATGTACTGCTGCATGTGCACCTTTTCTTCGTCTGATAATTTGTCATGGCTGTTTATGTTTTGTTCCAATACTCTTAATCGATCTCTTACCATTACAATTTTGTGAAAGAACTGCTCAATTGGAATTTCCTTTGATTGTAAATCTGGATTAGCAGGGTTTAAGGTCATAGTTCCACCTTGCCATTTATCTCCAAGTTCAACTATTTCTGATAAGCCGTTGTAATCCTCCAACACATTCTTGAGTAAACCAACGAGCTCATCCACTGATTTTCCTTCAAGACTTGGAGCCTCTCCATCACCCTCTTCAAGGATTTCGAATTCGTCGTTCATTCTAGAGAATTCCATTTTACCCGAACGCTCAAAAATGACCGTAAATCCCGAAATGTTACTTTCGGTTATTACTCCCTCACCGTATCGTTCGTGATCGACTTTAGTTCCTGTTTTTATCCCCATCATTCGTTGATTAACCTACGCTTCCTTCTAAGGAAATATCCAAGAGTTTTTGAGCTTCAACAGCAAATTCCATTGGTAACTGATTCAAGACGTCTTTACAATATCCATTTACGATTAACCCAATCGCCTTTTCAGTATCAATTCCTCTTTGGTTGCAGTAAAATATTTGATCTTCACCAATTTTTGAGGTAGTTGCCTCGTGCTCTACCTTAGAAGACTTATTGGAAGTTTCTATGTACGGAAAGGTATGTGCTCCGCAAGTATCTCCAAGCAATAATGAATCACATTGAGAAAAGTTTCTCGCGTTGGTTGCCGACTTATTTATTTTAACCAAGCCTCTGTACGAGTTGTTGCTTTTTCCAGCAGAAATACCTTTTGAAATAATGGTCGATTTGGTGTTTTTGCCAATGTGCACCATTTTGGTCCCTGTGTCAGCTTGCTGGTAGTTATTAGTTACCGCAACGCTATAAAACTCTCCAACGGAATTATCACCTTTTAAAACACAGCTTGGGTATTTCCAGGTAACGGCAGATCCGGTTTCAACTTGTGTCCAAGATATCTTAGAGTTGTCGCCTTCGCACAAACCTCTTTTTGTAACGAAGTTGTAAATACCCCCTTTACCTTCTTTATCGCCCGGGTACCAGTTTTGTACGGTAGAGTATTTTACCTCAGCTCCTTTGTGGGTGACGATTTCTACAACTGCTGCGTGCAGCTGGTTTTCGTCACGCATAGGAGCCGTACAACCCTCTAGGTAACTTACGTAACTGTCTTCGTCAGCAATGATCAACGTACGCTCAAATTGACCCGTGTTCGCTTCATTAATTCTGAAGTACGTTGACAATTCCATTGGGCAGCGAACGCCTTTAGGAATGTAGCAAAACGAACCATCAGTAAATACCGCAGAGTTTAATGCCGCATAGTAATTATCGTTAACAGGAACTACAGATGCCATATACTTTTTAACCAATTCCGGGTGGTTTTTTACTGCCTCAGAGAAAGAGCAGAAAATGATTCCCTTCTCCGCTAAGGTCTCTTTGAATGTAGTGGCCACGGAAACTGAATCCATAACCACGTCAACAGCAACATTGGTAAGCCTCTTTTGCTCTTCCAAGCTAATTCCCAGCTTATTAAAAGTGTCTAATAATTCAGGATCTACCTCATCAAGACTATCTAGTTTTTTCTTTGGTTTTGGAGCGGCGTAGAAATGCAAATCTTGCAAATTTGGTTTTGGATATTCAACGTGCGCCCAATCTGGTTCTTCAAGAGTTTCGAATTTTTTTAGAGCGTTTAAACGAAAATCTAGTAGCCATTCTGGTTCATTTTTCTTTGCAGAAATGAATCGAATGATTTCTTCGTTCAGCCCTTTTGGTGCTTTGTCCGATTCAATATTAGTCGTAAAACCGTATTTGTAATCGGAGTTTATGTGTTCGCCAAGCGCTACGTCTTGCTGTGCTAACTTATCTGCCATAGCTAATTAAATTGAGAATGATTCTCCGCAGCCGCAAGTGCGCGATGCGTTTGGATTGTTAAACGCAAAACCTTTTCCGTTAAGACCACCACTGTATTCTAGTACAGTTCCAGCTAAGTACAAAAAGCTCTTTTTGTCAACAGCGATTTTTATCCCTTGGTCTTCAAAGATTTTATCGTCTTCTTTGGTCTCGGTTTCGAAGTCCATTTGGTAAGTAAGGCCAGAGCAGCCTCCACCTTCAACGCCAACTCGAATAACAGCTCCTTGCGGAATCTTTTCCTCAGCCATTAAACGTTGAACTTCCTCTCTTGCTTCGTCTGATACTTTTATCATATGCTTAAAACAATTAGGTAAACCATGTGGTTTACGACGGCGCAAAGTTATTTAGATTAGTTCTAAATAAAAAGAAAATACGTTAAGAAAATACCTACTGTTAGGTATATTGGGTTTTGAACAAAGAATATCGATTTACAATCATAGAATTTCGAAGTTCGTATCGTTCCAAAATCAACAATCCTTGTTCCCCGTTCGATATTCAATCCCTTCGAAACTCATAGAACCCTAAAGTCATGAAAAACTCATCTTACTATCCTTGGTCTTGTTATGTTTCTCAACTCGTTTAGGGGCTAATCCATACAGCTTGAATCAAGTATGGCTCAATGCCGCAGCAACAGATTCCGTAAGATTAGCAGCTATGAAACAATTAATTTGGGATAGTTACTTGTTCACCGACACCGACTCGGCTCTATGTTTGGCGCTAGAAATGCATGAATTTGCTTCCGAAGCTGGAGATAAAAAAGGGCAGGCTGCCGCAGTAAATATTCAGGGCATATGTCACGACCTACAAGGTAACTATGAAAGCGCACTGAAGCTATTTGAGCAAACCCTTGAATTGAATAAGCAGACCAACAACCCTATCGGAGTATCAGCTATGCTCAGCAATATTGGTCTCTTACACTATAAACTCGGACATATTGATCAAGCACTTTCTTCTCATACTTTTGCAGCGCAAAACTTGGCGATATGTTAGAAGAAAAATCAGAAAGAACAGAGCTTGAAAATTTAGGTGAGTTTGGGTTAATTAAGCATCTAACCGAGAACTTAGAAAACAAACAAGCTAACACCAAAATTGGTATCGGAGACGATGCCGCAGTAATAGATTTGAGAGATAAATATCAGCTTATTTCTACCGATATGTTGATGGAAGGTGTACACTTTGATTTAAGTTACGCACCATTAAAGCATTTGGGTTACAAGTCCGTAGTCGTTAACCTTTCTGATATCTACGCCATGAACGGAACAGCTACTCATATCACTATTTCTATGGCGGTGAGTAATCGTTTTTCTTTAGAGGCAATCGACGCTTTTTACGAAGGCGCCAAGTTAGCCGCTGAAATATACGGTGTGGATATAGTTGGTGGAGATACTACTTCTTCTGTTTCGGGTTTTGCAATTTCTATCACTGCAATTGGCGAGGTAGAAAAAGACAAATTGGCGCTACGCTCCGGTGCAAATGAAAACGACTTGATTTGTGTTACAGGTGATTTGGGTTCGGCATACATTGGACTCCAATTATTAGAAAGAGAAAAATCCATATTTAAAGAGAATGATAAAGTTCAGCCTGATTTTGCGGGTAAAGATTATTTGTTAGAAAGACAACTTAAACCAGAAGCAAAAAAAGGCCTCCGCAGAATGCTAGACAACGCTGGTGTTATTCCAACTTCTATGATGGACATTTCTGATGGGTTAGCTTCTGAACTTATGCATATTGGAACCAATTCTGACAAAGGCATAACTATCTACGAGAACAAACTACCTATTGACCCACTAACTGTTTCTACTGCAGAGGAGCTGGGTCTTGACCCAACCATTGCGGCTTTAAACGGCGGAGAAGATTACGAACTGTTGTTTACCGTTAAACAAGCCGATTTCGATAAAATTAAAGCCATTGAAGGCGTTTCAATTATTGGTCACGTTACCGATAAATCGGTAGGATTTAACATGGTGGGTAATGGTGAGAATATCATTAAGCTTTCTGCTCAAGGGTGGAATGCTTTTAAACAATGACACAATTATCAATGACTCAATTATCAATGTTTCAGCTTACTCAAAAAATAAATTGGAAGTTGAACAATTGAAAATTGGAAATTGAATCAAAATGAACATTCAAGAAATTCTGTCGGTAACCTTAATTCTGTTTTCTGTAATTGATATTGTGGGCTCCATTCCAATTGTTATTGATTTACGAAAGAAAGAAGGACATATTGAGTCGCTAAAAGCAACCATCGTTTCCGGTGTACTTATGATTGTTTTTCTGTACGTTGGGGCTAGCATTCTAAAGTTATTTGGACTAGATCAACACTCTTTTGCAATAGCCGGTGCCATCATCATGTTTTTTATTGCTGTTGAAATGATTTTAGGTATTACCCTATTCCGTTCCGACCCCACCTCTAAGGGAATTGGATCAATAGTTCCTCTAGCTTTCCCGCTTATTGCTGGAGCAGGAACGCTTACTACCATCCTTTCGTTAAGAGCCGTTTACGACCCAACTAACATTCTTATAGGCATTGTAGCAAACCTCATAATCATTTACATCGTGCTAAAATCTACCAACGTGTTGGAACGTAAAATAGGCCCAGGAGGATTCTTGGTGTTACGCAGAGTATTTGGAATCATTCTGCTGGCCATTTCAGTAAAAATATTCAAGGAAAACATTCTCCTTACACTGCAAGAATTTCAGATGACTATCGGTGGTTAGTTACTGATATTTAGCTACTTTAGACCTTCTAAAACTCAAAAACTCTAATTATGAAAGTCTTAAAAATTATTATCGGTATCGTTGTTTTGGTGGCGGTACTTGGGCTTGGTTATCTAGCCATGCTTCCGGGCGATTACACCATTGAAAGAGAAATAGAAATAAATGCGCCTCAGGCATTTGTTATGGAACACGTAGCTAACTACACAGCATGGGACAATTGGAGCCCTTGGAAAGCTAAAGACCCTAACGCCAAATACACGTATGAAGGTTCGGATGGTGCTGTAGGTTCAAAAATGTCTTGGGTAACCAGTTTACCACCAGAAGATAAAAATCAAATTGGTGAAGGCGGATTAACCATGGTTTCTGTTTCTGAAAACAATGTTGAATTTACACTTGCTTTTGTAAAACCATGGGAAATGAGCTCAGTGAATGGATTTGATCTTTCCGAAGCTGATGGAGTAACCAAAGTAAGATGGTACGATAAAGGTGAGCTTTCCTTTTTTGCACGCCCAGTGGGTAAAATGATGGATGAAATGGTTGGTCCTGACTTTGAAGAAGGACTAGCAAAACTAAAAGCTCATGTTGAAGAGCAAGCTGCAACTAAGGGTAATGGTTATACCGTTGAGCAAATCACGGTTGAGGCCGCGCCTTATTATTCCATAACAGACAGCGTTGCGCGAGAGGAGATTGAATCGGCAACCCAAAAAATGATGGGTGGTCTTATGGAATTTGTTTCCTCAAATTCAATCGAAATAGCAGGCGCACCATTTACTATCTATCATACTTGGGATGGCGTTAGTACAAAAATGCAGTGTGGCATTACCGTTGCTGACAATTCAACAGCAGGTTCTGACGGAATTGAAAAAGGAATGACCTACGCCGGAAATGCCCTTAAAACAGTTATGTTGGGTAGTTATGAAAATGGCGAAGAACCGCATAATGCTATTGCCGAGTATGCAAAAGCTAATGAAATTGAAATTACAGGCGCTCCGTGGGAAGTATACCTGGTTGGGCCAGGAACCGAAGAAGACCCTTCTAAATGGGTTACTGAAATTTATTACCCAATTAACTAATCCACAGAAAGCTTTAAGTACAAAGCCCGGCTATTCATTTCAGTCGGGCTTTTTTTTACTATAATAAAACCTGAGATTCCCACCTACGTGGGAATGACGTAGAATAAACCGTAACAAATTTCTTTCTTTGTTCTATGCAAGTCCCATCCCCAATTCAGAAACTTGAACATGAGTTACTACAAGAAAAAGGCATTGAACTTTGGATAAAACGCGATGACCTTATCCACGAAGTAGTTTCAGGAAACAAGTGGAGAAAACTGAAATGGAATATCGAAAAAGCAAAAGCCAATAAAAAGGACACCATACTGACATTTGGAGGTGCATATTCAAATCACATTGCTGCAACTGCTTTTGCATGCAAACAAGCCGGCTTAAAATCTATTGGTGTAATAAGGGGTGAAAAAACTGAACCTTTAAACAGCACACTTTCAAAAGCACAAGAAAACGGAATGCAACTGCATTTTGCAAGCAGAGCTGAATACCAATTAAAAAAAGACGACGACTATATTCTTAGTCTACGAAATCAATTTGGGAACTTTCATTTAGTTCCAGAAGGAGGTGCGAATTATTACGGTGCTCAAGGTTGCATGGAAATTGTGCAAGAAACCGAAATTGCACCCGACTTTTGGGCTACTGCCGCTGGCACAGGAACGACTGCTTCAGGATTATTACTTGCCGCAAAACCAGAGCAAAAAGTACTTGTTTTCTCCGCCCTAAAAGGTGGTAGTTTTCTGGAAAACGACATTCGACATTTGCTGAATTACAGCACATTTAACGACGAAGATACCAATGAAATCCTCTCTCAATTGGACCTACAAACCGATTACCATTTTGGTGGGTTTGCAAAAATCTCAAAAGAGCAGGTCGAGTTTTCCAATTGGTTTTACGATACCTTCAACATAAAACTCGATTTGATCTACACATCAAAAATGCTGTTCGGCCTATTCGATTTAATCAAAAAAAATTACTTCAAAAAGGGTTCAAAAATTATTGCCTTGCATACGGGTGGATTACAAGGAAACCAAGGTTTTCAGGGGCAATTGGAGAAAATGGGTATTGAGCTTCATCGAGGTATGTCATCCTGAGTGCCCTGATTTCTATATCAATCGGAAAAGGGTGTATCGAAGGAGACAAACCGAAATACTAGTAAAAACCACAGAAACTAATCCTCAGACAACCGTACTCAACACTGCGGTGTTTGCAATAGCAGGTAACATAAACATATAACTAAACTGCCGCTTCTAACTTTGTAGGTTAGGCATGAAAATAGTTTGAAAGTGAAAAATGCAGAAATAATTTTTCTTTTAGAAAAAGTAATCACAAGTTAAATAGAGATTCCCGCCTTATCGGGAATGACGAAGTTCTAGACCTATTGGTTTAACGACGTCATTCTCAGCTTGACTGGGAATCTAAAGTAGGTTTTAAGGTAATTCTTTAGTTAGATAATCTGCTTCTATAATTTTAAAAATTGAATTAGATCTGTGACCTGAACATAGAACATGAAAGCGCTCCTTCATATCGTTTGTTTAATCCTGATTTTAGGTCATGTTTTTGTTACAAAAAGTCAAACCCGACAAACACCAACCCAATACAAAGAAAAGTTTGACCAGGACGCAGTTGCCGAAATGCTAAAATCTGGTGTGCCGGCAAGTATAACACTTGCACAAGGCATGTTAGAGAGCGATTACGGAAACTCGGCCTTGGCTAAAAAGGCCCGAAACCACTTTGGAATTAAATGCCACTCTAGCTGGACAGGTGGAAAATATTACATGGACGATGACGCTAAGGACGAGTGCTTTAGAGTTTACCCTTCGGTTTACGATTCCTATGTTGATCATTCAGATTTCCTGCACCGCAACAGACGATATGCTTTCCTCTTTGATTTAAAACAAACAGATTACAAGGGCTGGGCAAAAGGACTCAAAAAAGCAGGCTATGCTACCAATCCTAAGTATCCCGATTTACTCATTCGAATTATTGAAGAAAACGAGCTCTACAAGTACGATAAAATGACCAAGTCGGACTTGAAGTCATTAGGGGCAAGCTCAAAAGGTAGCACCGGCGATCCCGACTCAAAACCAAATGATAGCGAGGCAACTAATACCGTTGGAGGTTCCTCTTCAAGCAATCCAGCAAACAACAGCTCTACCGGAATTCAGCTGTCCAAAAACAACATAAAATTTGTACGTAGCCAAGCTGGAGACACTCCTGATAAAATTGCACAGCGTTACAAAATGGGGCGTTGGCAAATTTGCCGATACAATGGGCTAAAAAAACATTCAAAAATTGCCTCTGGCTCTATCATTTACCTGCAACCAAAACGAATACGATTCCACGGTAAACAAAAACACCACGTGGTAAAAAAGGGGGATACGTTATGGAAAATTAGTCAGATGTATGGAGTGAAACTGAACAGTTTAAGGCGTAAGAATAACCTCGAAAAAGGACAGGTTATAAAAGTTGGGCAAAAGATTAAACTAAAGTAGATTTACCTACTCAATCCCTTTATGACCAAAGGATTATTTATCACTGACCTATCTCATATTCTACCCTAAAAATGGGGTCTAGCTTTGAGTCATAAATCTTACAATTATGACAACAAAAGCCATATACATCAGAGACCTACATTTTGAACATGAAATGTGGAAGAAGGAGCTAAATTTTTGCGCAGACGAAATAGCTTTCCTTACCAAACGATTGGAAGAGGTAACCTTTTTTCATGAAGACGAAAAAGACATGTTACGTGAAGTAGAACACTTCCAAAATCAGTTTATCGTTCAAAAGCAAAATATTGATCAGTTTACGCACGACATCAATAAAAAGGAACACGAATTGGCTGAATTTGCCAAAGATCACCCAATTGCTGTTGATCATGTTCACTTTGAAGATCATGCAAAAATCCGTGATAACATGGAAGGCTTTGCAAGAATCTACAACGAACTAAAACAAGAGTTTAGACAGTTTTTGGTGAAGTGGAAGTAGGGGATTAAGTTAATCACCAAATATTCGGGTGCTTTATATCCTTCCCTTTGGGGAAGGTGTCACGCCCAAGTGTGACGGAAGGGGTTAATTTAATTTCAGCCCTTTCCCCTCCCCGCCTGCGGCACCCCTCCCTAAGGAGGGGATGTGGTTACGATATCCTTCCCTTAGGGGAAGGATGTATAGAAAGATAAAATTGCGGTAGCACTTCAATACGGAATGACGTCAAATGGTAAAAGCCCGTTTTAAAAATTAGCCAGTATCTTATCCAACAAAAACTGCGACAGCTTTTCGTAGCTTTCTGTGGTCCAACCCGCTACATGAGGTGATAGGATTACGTTATCCGATTCGATTAAGTATTTCATCGGCTCTGGCATGTCGTTTTGAAAATCATTTTCAAATGCGCTGCTTTCGTATTCCAATACGTCCAGACATACTCCTAAAATTCTTTTGGTTTTTAAACCTTCTACCAGTGCGGCAGTATTCACTACTTTACCTCGTGCAGTGTTAATCAAAAAAAATGGTTTAGCGCAGCCATTTATAAAATCAGCATTCAGGTAATAATGTGTCTCTTGCGTAAGTGGCGTGTGAAAACTAATTACATCTGCATGCTGTTGGATATCGCCAAGTGAAACCTGTTTCACATAAGGTAAATTAACCTCTTGATATTTATCGTAAGCTATTACTTTACACTCAAAACCTTGTAAGCGCTGAGCAAAAGCCGAGCCCATATTTCCGCAGCCAATTATGCCAACAGTTTTGCCTTTAAGCTCAATTCCTCGATTACCCTCTCTATCCCAAATTCCTCGTCTTACTTGTTGGTCGGCTTGATTGAGTTTCTGAAACAAACTCAACAACATTCCAAGGGCTTGTTCTCCAACCGCATCACGGTTTCCTTCTGGAGAATTAAACACTTCAATGCCTTTTTCAACGGCATACTCTACGTCGATATTTTCTAGGCCAGCTCCAGACCGAGCAATAAATTTTAAGTTAGTTGATAAGTCAATGATTTCTCTATTCATTGGGAATTTGGAGCGAATAACTATCCCTTGGTAATTGCCTATTTTGGATTTTATTTCTTCGAACGAATCGTTAACACACCAATCGCACAACCAACCAGCATTTTCAAGCCCGTCTTTTAAAATGGGATGAACTGAGTCGACGAATAATACTTTTCCTTTTTGGGGCATGGAGCAAAGATAAGTTTCCGCGGTTGGGGTTGGGATTGGTTACTCCTTAAATTGATTTTTAATCCGTTTCCATTCCAATAAATACCTTACTGCTAGCGAAGAATGTGGAGCCCATTTACTTGCAATCTGTTTAGCATTTTTTCGGAACCCCTTCTGCTCCAAACCATAAAGTTCTGTCATTATAATTTTGAGATGATAATCGTCAACTGGAAATACATTTGGTCTATTCAAAGTATAAAGTTGAATCATCTGAATCGTCCAATTACCTACACCAGCTATTAGTTTTAGGTTCCGCTCTACTTCAAGGCTTGAAAGCTCAAGCCAATTAATTTGATGCGTAGTGAAAAACTCCAAGGCTGAATTAATCGCCTCATATTTTCGTTCAGAAAGCTTGATTAGTGGTAACGCTTTTTCCTCAAATTCTTCAAAATTTTCTGTTGTCAACTCAATTAAATCGGCATTTGAGAGCAACTTCAGAAACGTATTCTTAGTACTTCTATAAGGTATTTGCTGCTCAATAATACAGGCCAATAGATCATGGAAAACACCATTGGTTTTCAGTGGTTCCAAGGGTCCAATTTTCTGAATGATCACAGCTAGCGTGTCATCGCTTTCTGAAAGGTATTGCAATGTATCCATGCTTTTATTACAATTGAAAATCGCTAATGTGCTTTCGTGTTATATTCCTGTGGCGATGGTTTGACAGGACCATAAAACATGGCTATAGCATATTAGACAGACAATTTAAGTAATTAACTCTAAGAAACACACTCCCTATTTCCTTCCCCAAAGGGAAGGATTCTTAGTACAAATTTTTAAAATTTACGCTTCACATCTCCTCCTGAGGGAGGAGTGGCTCGCAGAGACGAGGAGGACTGAAATAGATATTTGACTAATAAAATTTACCCCTTCCGTCGCTGCGCGCCACCTTCCCCTCAGGGAAGGATTGACAGCACTCCCTAGCAAAATCTAGTCTATAAGCTGGAGATTGTCGAGTAGAAACTCGCGCACTTTTTCTCTCATCTTCAATAAAGGATTTGTAGTCCTAAGAAATTCTACTCCAGTTTGGGCGTTCTTTTAAAAATCTTCTGAACTGCAGGTTTATTTCTTTATGTTCTGGTGCAGCAAGGTTAGGGTCTTTATTGAGCACCTCAATTGCAGCGTTTCTGGCCAGAGTTAATATCTGATTGTCTTTGGCTAAGTCGGCAATTTTTAAATCCAACAATCCGCTTTGCTGTGTCCCCATTAAATCGCCTGGACCGCGAAGACGCAAATCCTCCTCTGCTATTTCAAAACCGTCATTGGTTCTCACCATGATTTCCATACGTTTTTGGCCTTCATTGGATAACTTGTTGCTAGTCATCAATATGCAATAACTCTGCTCTGCCCCACGCCCCACTCTTCCGCGCAATTGGTGCAA
>CBFICO010000044.1:0-18824 GCA_965661115.1 Salibacteraceae bacterium | reverse complement strand
AAAGATAAAGGCAACTGCATTGATACAAAGCAACTTGAGTCAAATGATTCATTAGTGGCAATTAATTCTGGTTTCGATACTTTATCGTTAACGGGTATATCGTTTAATGTAAATTCATATGAACTATCTGCAACAGGATTTACCGAGCTTAATAAAATGTATTTAAAGTTGCAGAAAAGGTCTATATTTTCATTGAATGCGGTCGGTCATACAGATAATTCAGGAAATGAAATGGCAAACCAAAAACTTTCGGAACTTCGTGCCAAAACAGTATTGGAGCAGTTGATGAAAATGGGTCTAAAGGCTAAAACGTATACTGCAGAAGGGCGAGGCAGTAAAAGTCCGTTGGTATCAAATGAAACAGAAGAGGGAAGAGCGAAAAATCGGCGCGTTGAAATTGTGATAGAATATGAAGAATAATATATTCTTTTCTTTAGCGCGGGCGCGAGGCTCCTTTCAAAGCTTCAAAGCGTTTTTGCTTTCTTTTGGGGCTTTGGGCAAAAGAAAGAGCCTAGCCGGATTGAGGCGAAAACATTTCCTCAAAAATTAAACTTCTTTAAAACCACCAACTCTCGTGGTTTAGTTTTTGTAAATACATTTGAAACATTCAAATCAGATTATGAGAAACACAATATACCTTGCAGCGCTAGCTACTATTTTTATTACTGCTACTGCATTTATAACTTCAGATAAAACCGAAACTACCACCAACTCAATTGAAACTAAAGCGCTTGAAACCCCAGTAGAAGAAGGGCTTAAGTGGTACGTGCGTTTAGAAAACGCTCAAGCCGAATCAAAAAGAACCAACAAACCAATATTTGCGTTTTTTACCGGTAGCGATTGGTGTGGCTGGTGTAAAAGGTTACAAGCTACCGTTTTCAGAAAGCCAACTTTTGCAGCTTGGGCTAAAGAAAATGTAGTGTTGTTAGAGTTAGATTTTCCACGCAGAAAACAGCTTCCACCAGAAATAGCACAACAGAACCAACAATTACAAGGCTTTTTTAGACCGCAAGGATATCCTACCATTTGGATTTTCGATATGAATTTAAATGCTGAAAAAACACAATATGAAATCAATCCACTAGGGAATTTAGGCTACCCAAGTGGCTCACAGCCTGGCCAAGAAGATCAAAAGTTTATAGCAAATGCTAATCAGATTTTAGCAAAGCGGAAGTAGTAAATACACAAACGTATTATTGAAGCCTGAGTCTTAATTGATTTCAGGCTTTTTTTTGGGCGTTTGCAAAGTTTTAACTCAAGTAAGCCTTGTAAAGCTTCACCGCTTCAACCGCCTCTTTTACATCATGTACACGTAAAATATGTGCGCCATTCTGTAAAGCTAACATGTGTAATGCAGTAGTTCCGTTAAGCGCTTCTTTTTGGTTGATTTTTAATACCTTATTAATCATTGATTTTCGGGATAGACCAGCCAAGATAGGGCAGTTGAGTATTGCTAATTGCCGTAATTCTCTTAGCAACTGATAGTTATCTTCAACCGTTTTACCAAAACCAAATCCTGGATCTAAAATGATATCATTCACCCCAAGTAAGTTGAGTTCCTGCACCACTTTAGAAAGCTCCTTAACCACATTAATCGTTACACCATATTCGTTATAAGTAGGCCTGTCTTGCATAGTTTCAGGTGTGCCTTGCATATGCATAGCAATGTATGGAACCTGTAACTCAGCTACAGTACTAAACATATCTTTATCTAAGTTCCCAGCGGATATATCGTTAATAATTGCAACTCCGTATTCAACGGCAAATCGCGCAACCGATGAACGAAACGTGTCTATTGAAAAATAGGCGTCTGGGAAAGCCTTGATCAATTCAGGTAAAAAAGCAAGTCGTTCCAACTCTTCTTGTTCGGATATTGGTTTAGCACCAGGTCTTGACGAATATGCACCAATGTCAATAAAATCAGCGCCTTCATTCAGCATTTGCTCTGTTTTTCTAAAGGCTTCAGATTGGCTGTTGTTTTTGCCTCCATCGTAAAAGGAGTCGGGAGTTAGGTTTAAAATTCCCATCACTTTTGGATTAGATAAATCCACTAAATTTCCTTTACAATTTATGGTCATTTGTTAAAAAGATTCTTTAAGAGCAATAATTGAATTGAATTACTTTGCAAAAGTAGAAGTAATCGAATATGGCAAACACATCCCAACAATACGATAAGGCAATAGGTAGTTGCAGAGATATCTTTCAGAAAAAAATGGCAGATTATGGCTCTGCTTGGCGAATTCTGCGAACCACATCTTTAACCGATCAAATTTTTATAAAAGCTAATCGTATCAAAACACTCGAAGATAAAGGGGTAAGCAAAGTAGGCGAGGGGATTGAACCGGAATACATAGGAATAATCAACTACTGCATTATGGCGCTGGTGCAACTCGAAATGGGTGAAGCAGCCGATACCGATATGCCGCTCGATCAAGCCATGACCGCTTACGATAAATGGGCTGGCGAGGCTAAATCCTTAATGGAAAACAAAAACCACGACTATGGTGAGGCTTGGCGCGATATGCGCATCAGTTCACTAACCGATCTCATTCTAATGAAAATCCTGCGCATCAAACAAATTGAAGATAACAAAGGCAAAACTCTTATTTCTGAAGGGATTGACGCAAATTATTTGGATATGCTGAATTACTCAGTTTTTGCGTTGATTAAGTTGGATGAGAATAGAGACTAGTGACTAGTAATAAGTGACAAGATTCAGGTGACAAGTGATTAGTGACAAGTGATTAGTGACAAGTGATTAGTGACAAGTTCAAAAGTTGAAAAGTTGAAAAGTTACAAGTTATCTTCTTCAACGACAAATAGGTATAAGAATTATCAAATTGACTAATTATCCAATTATCCAATTGCCAAATTAAAAAATTGCTTCCTACTCTTCTAAAAACGAAATCCTACTCACTTTACCGTTGCTACCAGCCAAGTATGCGAATTTTCCGCTAGGAGAGAAGCAAATAGCGTTAAAACCGTCCTTTGTGAAGGATTTCCAAGTCAATCCGTTATCAAAGCTCATATCCGTTCCATTAGTTCCTGTGCATAAAACCAGTTTTTTATCTGGTGCAAATTCTATTGCTGAGCGATATCCATTGGGGCCATTTTCTGAAATTACAGTCCAGTCTTTTCCGCCGTTTACCGAGCGTGAAAGCACTAAGTCTTTGCTATCAGGGTCTTCCCAGTTTCCACCAACGGCAAGTGCTATGTTTTTTTCGTCCCGCTTTTTGGCTGGTTTATAAGCCAAGGAGTATACACCTCTTGAATTTTCTTTATTGCCTAAATGCGATATATAGAACTCCCAAGTCATTCCTCTGTCGTTCGATTTTAGAATACGTCCCCTTGGGTAGCCCATGCCAATCATAATACTGCTGTCGTTTAGCACTCGAATACTGGAGCCGCTGGCAGCAAAACCACCTTCCTTGGGTAAAGAAACAGGCAGGTTGGATTTCGATAACATCTCCCAGCTGTTGCCACCATTGGTAGTTCTTACAATAGGCAGGTAATGTCCCATGGCATCACCAAAAGCAATGCCCACCTTATCGTCAAAAAATGCCATACCGTCTAAAAAAATATCGGGATCCTCGTTTAGGTAGGTCAACCACCAAGATTTACCACCGTTTTTGGTTCTAAAGATTTTTGCAGGACTTCCAATCGCCATAACAACGGCTTTTTTCTTCCCAAATAACTCAATGTCTCTAAAATCGTGTTGCTCGTGTCCCGGAACGGTTAAAACCTCCCAAGTTTCGCCAGCATCAAACGATTTTAAAATGGCACCTCCGTTGCCAGTAGCCCAAACAGTGCTGTCGTCAAATGCTTGAATGGCTCTTAAACTGACTTGAGTATTGGTTTGTAAAGGTCTTTGAATAAGGAGATAAGGATCTTCATTTCCGCTAAAACAACCGATTAAAAGCGCAGAAATTGAAAGGAGAGGGAGCCATTTTTTCATTTGTGAAATTTAATTTAAAAGCGAAATAAAAAAACAATTCCATATAGCCAATCAAATATATTTGCACACCTACGAAAAAACACGGAATGATTAAAGCAGGAGTTATCGGATATGGTTATTGGGGACCCAATATTGTCCGAAATTTTAACAACCACTCAGAAATAGAAATTACAAAAGTTTGCGATAAATCGCCAGATCGATTGGCAGCGCTTGCAGGTGCTTACAAAAACATTGAAGGCGTTTCGGATGCAGACGATATTTTGTTGGATACCAATATAGATGCTGTTGCCATAGTAACACCAGTATTTGCGCACTTTCCTTTGGCTAAAAAGGCTTTGGAAAATGGTAAGCACGTATTTCTGGAAAAACCATTTACGGCAACTTCAGATCAAGCTAAGGAATTAATAGATCTTGCAGCTGCAAAAGGATTAACCATTATGGTTGATCATACATTTTTGTTTACGGGTGCGGTTAGAAAAATGAAGGAGTTGGTGGAGAATGGTACCATGGGAGATTTGTATTACTACGATTCAATGCGTGTCAACCTTGGTTTGTTCCAGCATGATGTAAACGTGATTTGGGATTTAGTTCCACACGATATTTCTATCATGCAATACTTAGTTCCAGATTTAAAGCCAATTTCTTTAAATGCTACTGGTTCCTCTCACTTCGGTAGAGGATTGGAAGATGTTGCGTATTTAACGGTTCAGTACGAAAACAACTTTATTGCGCATTTCAACGCCAATTGGATGTCGCCCGTAAAGATTAGACAGACTTTGTTAGCTGGTAGTAACAAAATGTTAGTTTGGGACGACGTTGAGCCGGATTACAAGCTAAAAGTTTACGATAAAGGAGTAGAGGTTAGCGACAAAAGCGACATTTACAACTTATTGATTTCTTACCGTTCTGGAGATATGCAGAGTCCAAAAGTGGAAGCTCTAGAGGCTTTAAAACTAGAAACACAGCATTTTGTGGACGCAATCAACAATAAGGTTAAGCCTATTAATGGTGGTGAGGAAGGATTAAAAGTGGTTGAGATTTTAGAAGCTTCTGATCAGTCCATTAAAAACGGCGGAGCAGAAGTAAAACTGTAACTGCTATGAAAACGCTTACAGAAGATTCTCCAAAACGTTCATTGAACAACGTACAAGTTGGCGAGGATGTAAAAATCTACGATTTTGTGAATGCCTACGGTTGCCAAATAGGCGACAAAAGCAAGGTGGGCACTTTTGTAGAAATCCAAAAAGGTGCTAGCATTGGTAAAGATTGCAAGATTTCGTCACATACTTTTATTTGTGAAGGTGTGCATATTGGCGATGGTGTTTTTGTAGGTCATAACGTATCCTTCATAAACGATATGTACCCCAGAGCGGTAAACGCTGATGGTAGTATGCAAACTGACGACGATTGGGAATTGGTAACCACCAAAATTGGAAACAGAGTAAGCATCGGAACAAGTGCAACTATTTTAGGCGGAATATCTATTGGAGATAACGCTATAATTGGTGCGGGTTCAGTAGTAACTAAAGACGTACCAAAAAACGCAATTGTAGCGGGCAATCCAGCTCGTATTAAACGATATATAAAAGAAGAAAATTAATGGAACCTATACCATTTATGAATTTGACTCGCCAGTACGAGTCAATCAAAGAAGAAGTTCACACAGCGTTGGAAGATGTAATGAAGATAACAGCGTTTAGCGGTGGACCTTTTGTGCAAAAATTTGAAGAAAGTTTTGCGGATTGGTGTAATGCAAAATATGCCTGCGGAGTTAGCAACGGTACCGAAGCTTTGCGCATGGCAATGATTGCGTTAGATATAAAGGAAGGTGACGAGGTAATTCTGCCTGCCAATACTTTTATAGCCACTGTATGGGGTCCAATGTACATGAAAGCTACTCCAGTTTTTGTGGATTGTGATCCTGATACTTGGGAAATAGACGTTACCAAAGTAGAAGAGAAGATTACCGATAAAACCAAAGCAATTATTGGAGTTCATTTGTACGGCCAACCTTGTGATATGGACGCATTGATTGAAATAGGCAATAAGCACGGAATTCCAGTTTTAGAAGATGCTGCTCAGGGTCATGGAGCTACTTACAAAGGTAGAACGGTAGGTTCTTTGGGAGATTTAGCTTGCTTTAGCTTTTATCCAGGTAAAAACTTGGGAACATTTGGTGAAGGTGGTGGAGTAACCACCAATAACGAAGCGTTTTACAAGAAAATTCAATTGGTTAAAAATCACGCGAGTGAAAATAAGTACTACCACCAAGAGTTGGGCTACAACTGTAGATTAGGCGGTATGGAAGCTTCGGTTTTAAGTGTTAAGCTTAATCATATTGATAAGTGGAACAACCGAAGAAGAGAGATAGCAGCGGCTTATCAAACACAGTTAACCAACGATAAAGTAAAAATGCAAAAGCAGCCAGAATGGGCTAACTCGGTTTATCACTTGTTTGTTGTTACTGTAGACAATAGAGAACATTTCATGAATTACCTGAAAGAAAATGGCGTTTATAGTGGAATGCATTATCCAGTTTCTTGTCATTTACAAAAGGCCTGTGAGTATTTAGGTTACAAAGAAGGCGATTTTCCAAATGCGGAATATTTAGCTGCTCATTGTGTGAGTTTACCTATGTTCCCAGAACTCAGAGATGACGAACTAGCTAAAGTAATTGAGGTAATAAACGCCTACTAATTTATGTCTGTACCACTGCAAACCTGGTCTATTGTTGTGCTTTGTTATAATGAGGCGGCAACTATTAAAAAGGTGATTGCTAAAGTTGAATCTACGCTAAAACACATAGCGGTAGATTACGAGGTTGTGGTGGTTAACGACGGTAGCAAAGATGATTCGGCTAAAATTATCGGCGGAATCGCAGCTCAAAACCCTAGGGTTAAGTTTATAAATCAGGTGCATAATTTGGGTATTGGCCCTTCATTGCATAATGGCTACTCAAATGCCAGCATGGATAATGTTTGTTTTGTGCCCGGAGACGGACAATTTGACTTAGATGAGCTCTTACCGCACATGAACCCGGAACCTAAAGAGGTTATTTCTTTTTATAGAGTTGAAAATACCTCTTATTCGCTTTTCAGAAACATTTTGTCGCTAGTAAACAGGCTGGTAAATAAGTTTTTTGTGGGCATTGATATGCACGACGTAAACTGGGTGAAGGTGTATAAGAACGAAGGTTTAAAGAAGCTAGACCTCAGAATAAAAAGCAGCTTGGTTGAAAGTGAAATATGCGCTAAACTCTTATTAGAGGGATATTCTATAAAAGAATACAAATCGAAATACTTAGACAGAGAAGGCGGAAAAAGCAAAGGCGCATCCCTTAAAATTGTAGTACAAGCAGCCAAAGAAGTTTCTAAACTTATCCGTGAAATGCGTCGATACAGAAAATCACTTAAACGATAATTATGGAGAATTTACCCTTACCAATGATGCAATTGTTTGAGAAAGGATTGCAAGAACAATTAAAGGTAAACTCCAGAATTGCTACTTTTTCTGAAGGCGATGTAATTATCGAAATCGACCAATACATTAAAAGTATTCCCATTGTAATCAAAGGAACCGTAAAGGTTATCCGAGAGGCTGAAGAGGGGAATGAACTGTTCTTGTACTACGTTGATGCTGGTTCTACTTGCGCTATGAGTTTAACATGCTGCATGCGCGACCAACAAAGCCAAGTGCGTGCAATTGCCGAAGAATCATTGGAGCTAATGATGGTTCCGGTTGAAAAAATGGATGCTTGGATGATGGAATACCGCACTTGGAAAGATTTTGTTATGCAATCTTATTCGAGTCGTTTTGAGGCGTTACTGCATACCATTGATTTAATTGCCTTCCATCATATGGATGATAGATTGGATACCTATCTAAAGAAAAAAGCCAAGGTGCACAATTCCAATATTGTAAACATAACACACCAAGAAATTGCAGCGGAGCTAAATTCTAGCAGGGAGGCGGTGAGCCGTCTTTTAAAGAAATTGGAACTGCTAGGTGAGGTTAAGTTGCATCGCAATAGAATTGAATTGCTTAATTTCTAACTCATCATAACAACATCGGATTTTTACCAGCCTTTTCCTTTTTTTTATAAGCTGCTTTCATAGCGATTCGCAGACATTTGCTCTGTAGAATTGAAGTTGAATTAATCTCAACATTGCAATAAAAAGTGCTTATTGAAAAACAACGTCATTCTCTTCCGATAGTCATCGGAATGACTGGGAATCTCATGTAACTTTTAGATTCCCTTCTTCAAGGGAATGACGAAAACTTGCAATGTTGGTGAGTTACAAATATTATTATCATGAACCGAAAAGAATTCATTAAAAAGTCATTGATATCTGGAGCCGCAATAAGCATAGCACCAGCATTGCTGAACGGAAAAAGCGAGTCAAAATCTACCTATGACAAGCTAATGAATCAAGTAGGTTTTAATCATTTACCCAATAAGGAGGAAAAAACTATGAATACCATTTTATACAAGTCAGGAACAAGAGGAAATGCAAACCACGGTTGGTTAAACAGCTACCATACCTTCAGTTTTGCTAATTACCACAATCCAGAAAGAATGCATTTTGGCGTATTGCGAGTACTTAACGATGATACAGTGGCGCCAGGTCAGGGTTTTGGAACCCACCCACACGATAATATGGAAATTGTGTCTATCCCATTAGAAGGAGATTTGGAGCATAAAGACAGCATGGGCAATACTGCTGTAATTAAAGAAGGTGACGTGCAGGTTATGAGCGCGGGTACTGGTATTTTTCATTCAGAATACAACAAGAATAAAGACAGAGATGTGAAATTTTTACAGATTTGGGTTTTTCCGAATAAGAAAAATATCAAACCTAGATACGATCAAATATCTATACGAGATATTGAAAAGCGCAATGAGTTCTATCAAGTGTTAAGTCCAAGTCAAGAAGACCAAGGAGTTGCTGTTCAGCAAGACGCTTGGTTTCACCTGGGCAAGTTTGACAAAACTTCACAAACGAGTTACAAAATCAAAAAACCAGGTAACGGTTTGTATGTTTTTGTTTTAGTCGGAAACATAGAAGTGGAAGGGCAACAATTAGAAAAAAGAGATGGTTTTGGTTTATGGGATACTAACGAAGTAGCCATTACCGCTAGCGCAAATAGCCGAGTACTTTTAATGGAAGTACCTATGTCGCTTTAGGAATAGTTAAACTCTGTCAGTTTGAGTGTGCCGATTTCTAAAATATGGGAAATCGGGATATATCGAAAACGACATTTATTTAACATAGAAATTAAACAAACACGATATAAAATGAATTTAAACAAAGCACTAGAGTGGCGCTATGCCACAAAGAAATTCGATAACACCAAAAAAGTATCGGAAGAGCACATTGAGAGTTTAAAAAAAACGATTCAACTGTCAGCATCTTCTTATGGTTTGCAACCATAAGTTGTCAATTGAAGCAACTTCTGCACGTAACGCATACAATTGACCTTCATCTGATTGAAGAAATAAAAATCCACTTGGATCTATTTGATTAATGCATTCTGAAATAACAAATTCTGCTCTCTCAGCAGTAAACGAATTATTAGGTTTAATGTGTTGGTTTTTAATGGTTTGGTGTAGTTTAATTAATTCTTTGCTAATGCTGTTTTGAGCGCTCAGCTTAACTTGGTTTAGCTGGATAAGAATGGCCAACGAGGTTAGCTTGATGATTGTTGTTGAAATGCGCATTAGTGCTAAAGTAGAAAATAATATCATTTAAATGTGGTGGTAACAGAAAGTAAATTGTGCTTAATACAATAATTGGTAAGACTTGTAGTTTTTAGCAAAAATTGGAAAATTATGAAGTTGACTAAACAAACCTTGGTTCTCTTTTTTGTTGGATTTATGGGAGTGAACACATTCGCTCAAGAAGAAGAACTTCCAAAAGCAGATATTGCTATACGTGCTTCAATTGGCTATTCTCAGCAGGTTTCCTTTGAATATAGGAAACCGATAAATGAGCAGTTAAAACTTAACATTGGAGCAGATTATGGCGGTTATAGTTCGTGGCCAGGAACCCCAAAAGTGATTGATGCAAACGCTACAGAAGTTAAATTTGAAAGTACCACTTACCATGAGCAGGCAACAAACCTCAGATTTGGGATTGAGCGCTCGTTTAAAAAATACCCAGCAATATACGCTGGAGCACATTTGGTTGGGGGATATCGAGCACACAATACTTCTATTTTTAATTACCGCGATACCTTAACTCCAGATAATCAATGGGCAACTTCATATGACCCACAAATCCACAATAATTACATCTCTTATTCTAACCACTTTATAACCACAGGCTTAATGTTGATGCTGGGCTGGGATGTGCCTATTAGTGAGCGTTTCACTTTTAACCTGAATGTGAATCAAACTATGCTAGGTGCTTTTCAGGTGGGTACTCCAGTTACTGGAACCGCCATTGTAAATACTGCTTCAGTAAACATGTTTATTAGTCAGTCTAGATTAGGTTTAGGTCTGCGTTATAGCTTTAAGTAGTATATGAAACTGTAGTTACATTTGCTGCAAATAATACATTATGAAAAAAGCATTTTATACCTTAATTGTGGGAATTGGATTAGCAGGAATGTCTTTAACCATAAGCTCTTGCGGAGGGGGTGAACAAAAGACAGAGTCCATTGCGGAGACTAAATATCAGTGCCCTATGTATTGCGAAGATGGAAAAACTTATGATAAACCAGGAAGCTGCCCTGTTTGCGAAATGGAAATTACGGAAGTGACTGGTGATTAGTTGTTAGTTATTAGTTAGTTATTAGTTATTAGTTGTTAGAATCCAGCATCCTGCTTCTTGAATCCTGCATCCCGCTAATTCAATCCTACCTTTCTTCACTCAGTATTCATCCAACGCCAAATTTTACCAAATAGGGTTGTTGGCGCCTTTTTGTTGTCGGATTCAGATAAAATTGGGCGTGCTGTTTTCTCCGCTGTTTCTTTTGATTTTTTGCGCTTAGGTTTAATTCCAGACTGATAACTTTTAACCAGCTCGAGGTGCTTTTTTCTAGCCTCCTCTTTTTGTGCCTTCTTTAATGCAGCTCGAGCCTTTTCAGCTCTTTCTAGCTCTTTTTTCTTGCGCTCTTCTTCGCTAATTACCTTTTTTCTACGTTCATTTTTTGGCTGATTTTTAGGCTTACGAGTCCTTTTTGGTCTTTTGAATAAAGGGGTTGCATTTAGCAATTTAATCTCGTCTTCTTTTGTTTCTGAACTTTCTTCTGTTTCTTCAGAACTGCTTGTAGGAGCATCAGGAGCTAGTTCATCTTTATGGAATTCTGGTAAGTCTATTTTACCCACAACTTTAATACCCTCAAGCTGTGGAATCTCTGTTTCAACTTTTTCTATTGGTCCTTCAGGTCTTATAAATTCTTCACCCCTTGCGTACTCTATAGGTTTAGAATCTTCATCTGCCTCTTTATTTTCAATAGGCTTAGTCTTTTCTTTTGGTTCATTTACTTCAACATTTTCAATTGGTTCTCCGACAGATTGAAATTTCGAAATTACCAGTTCAGTTAAGTCTTCTGCCACTTTCACATTGGGATGAACTTTTAATTCAATGTCTTTCTCCTTTTTTATAAAAGAAGCAATCTCTTTTTGAGAAACATTTAATTGACGTGACAATTGACCTAAGCGCATAGCAGAAATGTTTGGGGCGGCAAATATAGAAAAGTAGTAATTGACTAAAAATTCAACTTTTACTAAATAAATAATTAAACTTATTAACCTTCATAACTATTTATTAAACAATATTCAATTTGACTTTATAAAACCTTTTGTTCTCACTACTTTTGCAATCTGAAAAAGTGGTGTAGAGTATGGTATTTAATTCAATCGAAAAATTTGAAAGAAAAACAGGTAAAAAACTCTATGACTACCAGCACGACGCAATAGACCAGATTTTCGACCAAATTGAGAAGCCAGACGAAAAAGTAAATCTGCTGTATCAGTTGCCTACGGGGGGCGGTAAAACTGTAATTTTTTCAGAATTCGCCAGAAGATACATCAACGACACTCGAAAGAAAGTACTCATTCTTACACACCGCGTTGAGCTTTGCGGCCAAACGTCTAGAATGTTAGATGAATTTGGCGTTCCAAACAAAATAATTGACAGTAAGGTAAAAGAACTACCAGACCAAGATGAGTACGCTTGTTTTGTGGCAATGGTAGAAACTTTGAGCAATCGTATTCAGGACTCAAGAATTAATCTGCGTCAGCTGGGTTTGGTGATTATTGATGAGGCTCACTATAATAGTTTCCGTAAGCTCTTTAAGTATTTCTCTCATTGTAATATTCTTGGAGTTACTGCAACACCGCTTAGCTCTAACCTAAAATTGCCAATGAAAGACAACTACGATAGTTTAATTGTAGGGCAGTCCATTTCAGAGTTGGTTAGGAATAAGTTTTTGGCAAAGGCAAATACATATAGTTACAACGTTAACTTAAAGTCTCTTTCTGTTGGAGTTAATGGAGATTACACGGTTGCTTCATCAGAACGACTGTACTCGAATTACGAGATGCAAGAAAAGCTTTTACAGGCTTACGAAGAGCGCTCAAAAGGAAAGAAGACACTTATCTTCAATAACGGTATCCAAACCTCTAGAAATGTTGCCATTACTTTTGAAAGTGCGGGCTACGATATCAGGCACCTCGACAATACCAATAGCGAAAAAGAGCGAAAAGAAATTTTACAGTGGTTTAAAGAAACTCCGAATGCTATTTTGACTTCGGTGAGTATTCTTACCACCGGCTTTGATGAACCAACAGTTGAAACCATCATTCTTAACCGTGCGACTAAGTCTCTTACCCTTTACCATCAAATGATTGGGCGGGGTAGTAGATACCTTCCTAATAAAGATGAGTTCACAGTGCTTGATTTGGGGAACAATGCTTTACGATTTGGCCTTTGGGATTCATATATCGATTGGAAGGAAATATTCAGTGCTCCTTTATCATACATAAACAACCTATCGAGCGACGAAGAGCTACAACGCAACTTTAAGTACGAAATGCCTAAGATTATCCGTGATAGATTTCCTAACACCAAGGACGAGGATATGGAGTTTGACGTAAAAGAGGAGTACAAGCAGGCAGTTCGCGAGGCTTTAAGAGCTAAAGAGGTTTTAAATCGTTCTCACGACCAGCACGCTAAAACCATCATTGAAAATAGTGAGGATTTGGGAGATGCGCTTGAATTAGTTGAACTGCTTTCTGATGAGATTAAGTACCGAATAAAAGCATACTCCTACTGTATTACAAGCAATTCCGAAAACTTTGTTCAATGGTTAGAAGAGGAATACCTGCGTAAACTAAAAACCACCGTAAGACAGCACCAATTTGTTGATTTAGAGGAGGCGTAGATTTATTTTTGGACAACCTCGATCGGGTGTCCTAAATCATAAATCTACCTAATCACCTTCACACTGTCTATAAAAATATCCTCAATTGGCCAATCTTTGGAATCGCGCTCAACTTGAGTGATTTTTGGAATAACACTGTATCCACTTATTATTTCACCAAACACTGTATGTTGCCCATCTAGGTGTGCCGCGCCAGGTTTGGATACGTAATACTCACGCTGTTTCTTAGTGAATTTGTAGCCGTTCTCTTTTTCATACCGATCTAAAGTTGGGTGGTTGTAAAGGGTTCCTTCAACAAAATAAAAAGCAAAAGGGTCGGAGCGTTTGTCGGGATTCTTTTTGTATTCACGAGCCGCTGCTAGAGCACCTTGCTTGTGCATTCTATGCCTTTTAAACTCTGCAGGAATGGTATAAACCCCTGTTTTTCGAGTTACTGCTGTTTGTTCTTTTGTGTACGTTCCACCTCCTTGAGCAATAAAAAATGGTGCAACTCGAGTAAACACACTATGGGTGAAATAACCTTCATTAGCCATTAGCAAAAAACTCGCTCTATGCAGCGGAGTGTCTTTATACAATCTAATCCTTACCTTACCTTTTGATGTGAAAATATCCACTACAGTTTCTGGGTGATTTTTACCATATTCAGTTAGCTTTTCAACCACACTGTCTTTGGTTATCATTGGTTTTACCTTGGGCTTGGGTTTAAGTTTCACCTTCTTTTTGGGCTTTACGGTCGTTTTTTTTGTAGGAGGCTTTATTGGTGCAGGCTCCTCATTTGAACAGGATACTACATAAAATGTTAGAGAGATAAGGATTAGAAGTCGAATCATTAATTTCTTGTTATTGTTTAATTAGTTTAAATACAGCTATCTGGTGCTTTTTTTCTGGGTTGTTTATCGATAGATAGTAAACACCAGGAACCACATCAATTTTTACTAATTCGTTGTTCAATTTTATTTGATGGGTCAAAATCGGCGGTATCGGTAAAAGTTCCTGCAATATAAACGCAACCGGGTGGTGAAGAGGAGATTGCTGTAGCTTCATCATAGTAACGACCACCAACAGATTTAACCAAAATCAATTTACCATTGCGGTCAAGCTTTTGAATGAAGGCAACTGTCCCAAAACCATTTGTGGAAAGTATTGCAGTATCTGGACTTGGGTCAAAATCAGATTTTAGCCAAAAGTTACCGCATGTATAAATATTTTGTTGATTATCACTTACGATATCATTTACCACATCCCAAGTCTGCCCGCCATAAGTAGCTCCCCAATCTAGATAATGCTGGGCATTTAAGCAAATTCCAGATAGCTGAAAAACCACCAATATTACGTAAGCTAACTTGTTCACTAATTAGGTTGTTTATTGGTCCAAGTAATTACTTTTTTATCATCACCTACTGAAACAAAAAGGTTTTCTGAAAGCCAAATAACTCGGTTAACTGAGTGGAGGTGGCCTTTGTCTTTTTCTCTCTTGATTTTCTGAATGAATTTTCGCGACTTAATATTCCAAAATTTTACGCTTTTATCTCTACTGCTTGAGAGCAGCGTGGATCCGTCAGAATTTAATGTTAGATGGTATAACGCATAATTATGAGCAGGTATTTTTTCTATGCAATGTTTTGAATCTAACTCCCAAAAGTTGAGATGTCCGTCTTTTCCACCGCTAATTAATAGGTTTTGATTTGTTTCTGCCAGTAAACAATTCACTCCAAAATGTTCCTGGTGTGCTTGAAATTGTTCTTTTATGGTGAGTGTTGCTTTATCTAAAACCATTATCACACCTTCTCCAGTACCAACAAAGAGCTCTGTTTCTGAACAACATAAGCCTCGTAGTTTGGAGTCTGAAAGTGTAATTGACTTTATAATTGAACCATTCTCTGAGTTCCAACAAATGAGTTTTCCGCTTTCTTGAGCCGTAATAAACTGATTGCTGTCAATTGCAAGAACATTGTAGCAAATTGAGGTATCAAACTGAATGTTTCTTGGAGCGGTTTTTCTAGAAAGGTCTAACATATAAATGCCACCAGAAGAAGTTCCTGCAATCATGGTTGAATTGTCAACTAAAGTCATGCAAAAAATCTTGTGCGGTAATTTAGCGATTGCAGTTGCATTTTCTGAGTTTAGGTACCACTTTGCAATAATGCCATCAGAGCCAGCAGTATAAAAGAAGGTTTTGCTTGAATCATTACACAAGGCATATACGGGCCCAGTGTGACCTTCTAATTCTTTATAAAACGAAAACTCATTCATTTATTAATACCGTTTTTTACTACCCATACCTTGTAAATCAATCTCGTTTAAAATTCGGTATTCGTATTCTGGAAAAATGCGTTCACCAATTGGTTCAACCAGCGATTTGGAATTGTTTCTAACAGATTTCACATCAGTACCAACGGGAAAAGCGTTTTGTTGTTCGTTTATGTTGTTTTTAATGCAATCGGTATATTTAAATAAATCCTGGTTATTGGTTAGCCACTTGTTATAATCGTTAGGGTTAAGAATAACAGGGGAACGGTGATGACCAATTTTATTAAGCACCTTACTTGGAGTGGTGGTGATTATGGCAAAAGTTCTAATTAGTTCACCCTCTTTTTCTACTTCGTTATAGATGCCTGCCAAGCCAAACGGCCGCTCAGCATCTTGCAAATACACCACAAAGGGTTTGGAAAGTTTTTCTTTTTCTGGCCCCTCATAAAAGCAATCCGCCAAAACAATACAACGTTTAAATTTTAAAGCTCTTTTCCAAGAATTAGAAGATAATAGCTTGTCATCCCGAGCGTTCAAAATCAGTTTTTTAGTATCCCAGTTTGGTACAAACCCAAAACGACTGAGTTGCAATTGTTGTGGCTGCTCGCAGGTAATGATTGGAGCTTCCATTCCAGGGCCTAAGTTAAAGTTAGGAGGGAAGGAGTCAAAAACAGCTTCAACATTAAAGCGCTTTTCTATTTTTTCGATTTTCTGCACAATTACGTATCGGCCGCACATAAATCAAAGTTACAAAGTTCATTTTATTTCCGACATCTGACATCTGACATCTGACATCTGACATCGGACATCGGATGTCGGATGTCCGATATCATTCGCATCAAACTTTGCTTACTTACCGCGGCCTTGAAGAACGATAAGCACGGTGTAAATTAGAATCTTAAAGTCAACAAAAAGGGACATGTTTTCTAAATACAGAATATCGTACTTCATGCGCTCAATCATTTCATTTACATTCTCTGCGTATCCAAACTTAACCTGACCCCAAGAGGTGATACCGGGTTTAATTCGCTGTAAATGACTGTAGTGCGGCGCTCTTTCAATAATTTGATCGATAAAGTATTGTCTTTCGGGTCTTGGCCCCACCAAACTCATATCTCCTTTAATCACATTAAAAAACTGAGGAGTTTCGTCGATACGAGTTTTTCGCATAAAGCGTCCAAATGGAGTAATTCTGGGGTCTTGTTTACTACTTAGTTGTGGACCGTCTTTTTCAGCGTCTGAGTGCATAGACCTGAATTTATACATCGTGAACGGTTTGCCGTGGATTCCTATGCGCTCGTGAGAATATAAAATTGAACCTCTGGAAGACAGTAAAACTAAAAAAGCGGTAATTAGGTACACTGGAGAGAGCAGAATTATAGCAATTATGCTCACTGTAATATCTAAAATGCGCTTTACAGACTTTTGCCACGCAGGCATTATTTCGTGGTTGATTTGAATAAGTGGTGCTCCAAAAATTGATGTCATTTTTACCGAACCACTCAATATGTCGTATACGTCTGGAATAATATTAACGTTTACGTTTCGGTCTTTTAAAGCATTGAGTACACGCCCCAGTTTACCGTGTTCCGAGCTTTCTGCGGCAATAATTACTTCTTCAACGTCATTCTCTTCTAATATGTTGTTCAGGTTGTTTACATGACCCAAATGGGGTAGGTAGGGTTTCATAATGTGGCCGTCGTTTCCGTTGATGTGCAAATAGCCTATAAACTTAAATCCACTTGAGTTTTTTTGAGCTTCAAGTTCTTGATATAAGTCGTATGCTTTTTCGTTGCTACCTAAAAGCAGGGTATTGAATCCGTAGATTCTATTGTGAATTTTGTAGGCTGTTTGTGAGCTTAATAAAAATCTTAACGAGAAGGTGCTTACAAAATGAACCAAGAATAAAACACCGATAGACGCGTAATAATTTTTGTAGCTGGCCAGTTGGTCGTCGAGAAGGAGCACAAAGAAAATGATGATTACACCAATTGTAGTTTGCAGTAATGTTTGCCCCATCTCCTTCAAACGAGATTTTCTGTAAATGTTGTAGTAAGTACCAGTAATTGAATAAAAAAACAACCAGCCCAGCGGTACAACAGTAAGTCCAATAAAAAATCTATCGTTAAAATCCACACCGCTTATGCTTTGAGCCGCAGACTCTAAATAAATCTTTCTAAAAGTGAAGAACAAAACCCAAGTACTTCCAGCTGAAAACCAATCGGCTAAAACGTATTTAAATATTTGTAATCGTGAATTCAACTGTTAGTGCACAATTTTAAGGTTGTCTAGATATATATACCCATTATCTAGTTCATTGGGCAATTCTGCCGAAAAGTAAACGCGAAACTGTTCTGCATCGTTGGTAGCTCCAACAGTTGGGGCTAAGAAAACGTACATCTTTTTCCAGCCTGTATCATCCGAAGTTAAATCTGAGGCTCTTATGGTCAATACTTCTGTTGGCACTATAACACCCGTAATTAAATGAATATTCATTGAAATCTTAAGATCGATGTTTGAGCGGTAGTCTATTTCTAAATAAGAAGGAACGAATTTAGGAATGGTAATAAGGTCGGTCATTTGAATAATAGCCTCATTGTTTTCTTTGGTCAAGAGAACTTCTCCAGAATACAAACCGGTTTTAACAAGCGAGGGTTCTGAAATTCTTGTGATTGGAACCTTAGAAAACGTGTTGGAATCCACAAGAGTAGATATATCCTCAAAGTTTTCTTTCCAAATTACGTTTGTACTTGGACTATAGGTGACGTTTGGTTTTAAATCATACGTTTTTTCGGCAATAAGATCCGTGTCTAAATCGAAGGAAGAATAAAACTCGTATTGAGTTCTTTGCCTAGCAATCCCGTTACGTTTAATCCCTCCGTATACTTTTATATTTCTATTGCCGTCGAGTAATACAGGAGCTTCACAAGGCAGCTCAAATACGCCAATTTGCTGATCGTCAACAAAAACCCAAGCATCGGTTATATTATCTGTTCCAGCACCAAATTTTTGTTCATCACTTGAAACGGTAATGTCATCAATCTTTAGATATACAGGTTTATCTGAAAAACCACTGTTGTCAGTCCTTTTGCAACTAACGTTAGTCAAGATTACCACTAATACAATTAGACTGAAAAGGGAGTTAAAACTTAAATGAGTGTTGCGCATTGAGCAATTTCGAACGAAGGCGCGAATATATTATTGTTCGAGCTTTACGGAAAATTAATCG
>CBFICO010000043.1:0-19320 GCA_965661115.1 Salibacteraceae bacterium | reverse complement strand
AATAGGTTTGTTTCGCTATAAGCTTACCTTCTCTATCGAAACTGTAAACCGTATCTACTTTTCTGCCATTGAATAAGCTTCCTGTTTCCTTTTTTTCGCCATTACTGTGGAACAAAGTGTATACACCATTTGCGCTATCATTACTGAAAGTAAATTTACCCATCAACTTTTCTTTATAGTCAAATACCTTCCACTCTCCTATTCTCTTTTTAACATCATTTACCGTTCCTTTGATAAAATCAGTTTTTACTTGATTTTTTTTCCATTTTTTCTTTATCGACCCGTACTTTTTGTAGGCTCTAAATTGTTCTTCTAACTGAAATTTCCAGAAATACGCATCTACTTGAGTAGAAAACTTCTGAAGTTTCTTTTGCTCATCGTAAGTTGAATAGTTCACACTGTAAAAGTCCCTACTGTAGGTTGGTAATGAAAAGTACTCAACAACATTGCCTATACCATCAATATTTCTAGGTTGAATTCTTCCTAGATCGTCGAACTTTATATAGCTAAAATCGACCCAAATAGCTGCTGGATCAGACTTGGTGTTGTTAGGAATGAAACCAATATCTAATATTCTTGAAACCATTTTTCCAGTAAGGTTATGATAGTACCACTGCTCACGCAAAATCACTTTCTTGCAATTTCTTAAATCGAATTCTTTAATTCTTTCAGCTGCTTGCTTTTTATCTACAAAACCGCTTCGATTTGGCCCTTCAAAATATGCAGCGTATTTGTCGGCTAAATAAAAAATCAACTCTGGGAAGGTTACATTATCTTCTTTGTCAAACTTTAGATCGTAGTACGGCTCATTAATTTTCTTGTTAAAATCTAAATAAGCGAAGGTTTCTTTATAAAAGGCACTAATGGAGTGAAAAGCCGGGTGATCAACTGAGATAATATTATCTACATAATTATTATCGAGTCCATATTTTAAAGATTCACCTAAACGTTGGTTATTAAAAGATTGAATGTTCTTATTGTAATATGACCATGTAAAATCCGTCATGTGATCTTTATACTCTTGAGCGTTAAGAACGATCTGCGAACTAAATAAAACTAATAAAAACCAAAAAACTCGTACTTTAATCATAGGGCAAATAAAACATCAATTAGGATTCAAGAACTACACCAAGCCTTAATTTTGTGTAATGAACCACTTGGCACACATTTATCTTTCTGGAAACGACGAAGGATTGATTATTGGAAATTACATAGCCGATTACATTAGAGGGAATAAATTCAACCAATTTCCAGAGGCGATTCAGAAAGGAGTACAATTGCATAGGGCTATTGATACTTATACGGATAACCACCCAGTTGTTAGAAAAACTACCAAGTTGGTAATGCCCGTTTTGGGCAAGTTCTCGGGAGTTGCTGCAGATATTTACTTCGATTATTTTTTGGCTAACCGCTGGAATAACTTTCACGCCGATAAGCTTGAAAATTTTGCCAAAAACACCTACTCCACTATTAACAATAACTGGAATCATATACCTGAAAAGGGAAGACGGTTTTATGGTTATATGGTTACCAATGATTTGCTGGTAAATTATCGCAAAAAAGATACTTTACGAATGGTTTTTAACGGTATTGACTCTAAAACGAAATTCGAAAGCAATTTGCCAGAAGCCGTAAATCAACTCAACCTATTTCACCATGAAATTGAACAACACTTTGAAGAGTTCTTCAGCGACTTAATTGATTTTGTAAATTCCAAAAAATGACAAAACTTGAGTCTTTTTTAACTAATGATGGCAGTAGCTCCATTTATCACCCTGAACTGGATGAAACCTATCATTCTAGACATGGAGCCATAGCAGAAGCGAATCATGTTTTTATAGAAATGGGGTTAGATTTTTTTTTGGAAAATAATCCAATTAATGAGATTGCCGTTTTTGAAATGGGGTTTGGAACGGGACTCAATGCTCTACTTACCGCTTTATGGTCTGAGAAGCAAAGACAAAAGGTAATTTACGAGTCAATAGAAAAGGTAGTATTAGATGAAAAAACTACTGCTATTTGCAATTACCCGGAGCTAGTAAATTCAGAACTTGCTTCAAATTTCTTCACCCAATTACACCAATCTAAATGGGGTGAAAAAGCAGGGATTTCAGCATTTTTTGAGCTAAGCAAAATTGAAAGCGATATCAAATCGTTTTCAAAAACAAATTGCTATGATATTGTATTTTATGATGCGTTTGGACCAAGAGTTCAGCCGTATTTGTGGGAGATTCCGGTATTGAGCATAATCTATAACTCATTAAAAATCAATGGGGTTTTTGTTACCTATTGTGCAAAAGGAAGTGTGCGGCGTAACTTAATTGAAATGGGGTTTAAAGTGGAGCGATTACCCGGCCCTCCGGGAAAACGAGAAATGCTTAGAGCTGTAAAGGTTTAAAGACTACCTGCTTTTTTACGCAGAAACCATTCTAAACTCAACAAAGCAATAATTAGGGCAAAAAGCAATTTTAAATCTATTAAGTCTTTAAAGTTAGTTTGCTGATAGATAACTGAACTAAACTTCTGCTCCTTGAATTTGTTAAGCCAATCTTTATAAGAATCTGCAGTAAAAAATTCTCCTTCAGTCTTTTTTGTAATTTGATAAAGCAATTCGTGGTTTGCTCGCTGTTCGGCAAGCTCCATATTAAACTCCGAAACGGTAAAACTTCCACTCTGCATCAGTTCCTCGGCACCCACTGCAGTTTTGGCGGTGTAAGAATAAACTCCTGGCAGTAACTTGCCTAAATTCAAGGTGTAATTTTTGTCGTCTCGTTCAAATTTAAACTCGTAGCTCAATGAATCTTCCAACCTAAGTTCATACTGTATTTCAGGGTCGTTAATAGCCTCAAATAAATCGTTGTACAACTCTGCTCTTATGCAAATCTCATTAGAGCTTTTGTAATCGCTTTCTGTCAGGATACGAAGTTTTCTTTTATCTTTTTTCACAGTTAAATAACTTACGCTGTTTTTTACGAGGTTTTCGAATAGAACGTGCTTTTGGGTTTTATTGAATTCAGCCAACGGCCAACGCCAGAAACCTGAACCAAACACAAAGACCGATTTTTCGCCATTAAAATCTGAAAAAACCCACATTGGCATAGTTGATTTTACGTTTCCAATTTTTTGATAGAGAATACAATCTGATTTTCCACTGATCTTAAACTCGCCAAAAGGCACCTCTAATGGTGGATAAGTTGAAACGATACTGCCTCCATTTTTTGGTAAGGTAAACAAAGAGAAATCCGTATTTATTTTCGGGCTACTTGTATTAAACATTCCAGTACTTTTTCCATCAAGAGAAATAGCATTATTTAGAGAAACCAGTGCTTCAACATTAGTGTTTTCCCCCAATACAAAGAGCTTGGGCAGATTTAGATTAAACAGTTCTTTAATGAGCTTAGGGTTAGTCCTATTTTTTAAATCAGGTAATTGGTACAGAATTAAGACGTTGTAATCTAACCGAAATTTAGTTAAAAGCTCTAATGAGAGTTCAGTTATTGGAAAAAGTTCAATTTTCAGGTTTTTATCTATTGCCAATACCCTCTTTATTGCACCAATATCTGGTGTAAGAGTTTGATAAAGCAATGCAATCTTTTCGGATGCATCTATCACTTCAATAGGAATAACTCTCTTGTTATTTATTTTGTTTCGCTCTTCATTGTTTGGTTCTAGCTCAACAGTTATCAATTGCAAGCCGCTTTTATCTGCTTCTAATTCAACATCAATAGCGATGTAGTCTTGGTTTCCGTTATAGGTTACTTCAAAGCTTTGTTTTTCACCTGATGATGTTGACACGGTAAGATTAGCAGTTTTTGCATCCATAAAATCGGATTGAACTTCTATTTTAAGCGGATAATTATTGCCTTGATAAACCAACCTGTTGTATCTAACATTGGATATTCTTTGGTCAATTTTTCTTGCTGTATCTCCGGTTGCAATTACGTCAATTGCAGTTTTATTGGAATAATTAAAATATCTGGGATCAAGCCCTTTGTTTACTATACCATCACTTACTATCAAGTGTCCTGCTACATTTTTAAAAGCATATTGCTCACTTACGTTTTTGATATAATTGGTTATGTCAGTAGCGTTTTGATCAAAGTCTAGTGAATCTAGCGTAATCGTTTCATTTCCAAAGCCAAGAACTTCAATTTGCACATCGTTGCGCTCAGAAACATTAGTCAGAATGTTTTCTATGCTTTTCAATGTGGAACTATCCGAATCCGTATGCATCGATTTAGATTGATCGATACCAACGATAAATATTGGCTTTTCTTCTTCTGTTGAGCTATACTTAATTATTGGGTCTAACAAAAACAGACTAATTAAAAGCAATGCTGTAAACCTTAAAATGGTCAGAACAATTCTGAGCTGTTTGCTATAATTACTTTGATTGAAAAAGTATAACCCGCCTGAAATTCCGGTGCAAACCAGAACCACAGGAATTAACCAGCTAATATTTTGACTAAATTCTATCATAAAAAAAGCCCACTTAAGGGCTTTCAAATTTGCATATTAATTAGATGCTGAGTAGTATCATTCTTGTTTTAGAACGTTAACATTCCACCATCCACGTTAAGCGTTTGACCTGTAATGTAGGATGACATATCTGACGCTAAAAACAGAGCAAGATTAGCAACATCTTCAGGTGTACCTCCTCTTTTTAAAGGAATAGCATCTCTCCATTGTTGAACAGTTTCTTCCGGTAATTTACCTGTCATCTCCGTTTCAATAAAACCAGGTGCAATGGCATTGCATCTGATGTTTCTTGAACCTAACTCTAGCGCAATTGATCTTGTAAAACCAAGAATACCAGCTTTAGACGCAGCGTAGTTTGACTGACCAGCGTTTCCTTTTACACCTACAACCGAACTCAAGTTTACAATTGAACCTTCACGTTGTTTAAGCATAGTACGCTGAACAGCTTTTGTCATATTGAAAACAGATTTCATGTTGATGTTAACCACATCGTCCCACATTTCTTCTGTCATTCTCATTAACAGATTATCTTGTGTAATTCCTGCATTGTTTATTACAATATCAATTCTACCTCCAAAATCTTTCAAAACATCCGCTACCAATTGCTCAGCTGAATCGAATTTTGAGGCATCAGACTTATAACCTTTTGCTTCTATCCCAAACGCTTTTAATTCATTTTCTAATGCTTTCGCTTTTTCATCAGATGACAAATAAGTGAATGCAACATTGCAACCCGATTGAGCAAATTTTTCTGCTATTCCTTTACCAATTCCTCTAGAAGCGCCAGTAATAATGGCTACTTTACCTTCTAACATTTTCATTGAAATTATTTAATTGTACTTTTAAAACACCACAATATTCACCCTTATATTAAGAATGAGTTTTGTAGGATCGTTTTTTTACTTCGTCTTGAGAAAATCTTATCGATGATTCACCAAAGAACTCTTTTCTTATTTCTTGTTTAAGCCCTTTGCTTCTGAAATAAGCTTCAACAGATTCAACTCTCTTTTTTGAAAGCTCAAGATTGTACTTTTCTTTACCAACGTGATCTGCATGCCCACTCAAGTATATTTTAGCGTTTGGATTATTCTGCACGTACGTAAAGAATTTCTCTAATTTCCCTTTACTGTACTCGGTTACTAGCTTAGAGTTTGTGCCAAAATGAATGGTTTGTTCATATTTCGCTTTGAATGGAGCGGACTGTTCTCCGCTAGCAGTAACCTTATCAACTTGTTTATCATCAAATTTATCTTTTACGGGGTAATTAGCGATCAATCGACTTTCTTCTACCCCATTGTTGATAAGGTAATTATAGACTTCTAGTGCTCTTTTTCTCGCCATATCCGGATCTTCTCCTGGTAAAGTATTGCCATAAATTTCTGCTTTCACCAAACTATTAGCTTCCATTAAAGCAATTTTCTTTTGGGTAAACGAATGAAAGGATAGTAAAATACTGAAGAAAAGTACGCTCCATCTAATCATAATCAAACTGGATTGTTTTTCACAAAAATAGTTAAGTAGTTCAGCTATAAAAGGAAAGCTACATTTATGTACAGATACAATTTGCACCATAGAGAGAAATCACTCTAGAATTTTGTTAGACAAACCGAAATCGGTAATGTCACAAATCTCCTTTTTACCGAACCAATTGTATCTGTTTCTAGCAATTAAGTCATACAAAAAATCTGTAAATCTAAGTGAAAAAAGTCCTGCCAACCAGCTTAAAAATGAAAATCGGTTTAACTTTTTAGCTATCTGAATTAACGCAGAAGATTTTGTGTAAACTGTTGATTCGTAATAAAAAACAATTGAATCTACCTGTTCCAATTCGGGGTGGTTTTTGAGCAATTCTTTAAACGTTTTAGATTGTAGTGAAGCAAAATTGAGCTTGTTATGTTTGTCTATTTTATCAACCCAACGCACAGAGTGGTTACACAAAGTACATACCCCGTCAAAAAACACTATTGGTTTTTCATACCTCTCCATTGAAAATCAAAAATAAACTTGAATTAAACACATCTAGGGTCTGTTATTCTAAAAAATAATAAGATATTTGCCGCCCGAAAATTATGAACCGCGGTTTCGTACCGCAAAAAGTAAAAAAATGGCTACAAAAATTAGGCTACAGAGACACGGAAAGAAAAGAAACGCATACTATTATATAGTAGCAGCTGACAGCCGTGTAAAAAGAGATGGTAGATACATCGAAAGATTAGGTGATTACAACCCTAACACAAACCCTGCAACTATCAATGTTGATTTTGATAGAGCATTGCATTGGGTTAAAGCAGGAGCTCAACCTACGGACACTGCAAGAGCAATTTTATCTTACAAAGGTGTAATGATGAAAAACCACTTGGATAAAGGTGTGTTAAAAGGTGCTCATTCTCAAGATCAAGCAGATGCTAAATTTGAGAAGTGGATGGCTGAGAAAACTGCTAAAATTGAAGGCAAAATTGAAGGTCTTCAAAAATCGCAAGCTGATGCCGATGCAAAACGTTTAGCTGCTGAAAAAGAGGTAAACGAAAAAAGAATGGCAGACATTGCTGCAAAAGAAGCAGAATTACACGCAGCTGCAGAAGCTGAAAATGCTGTAGAAGAAGCTACAGAAACCGTTGCAGAAGCAGCAGAAGAAGTTGCTGAAGCGGCAGCAGAAACTGCGGAAACAGTTGTTGAGGCAGTTGAAGAGGCTGCAGAAGCAGTTGCTGAAAAAGTAGAAGGTGCTACTGAAACTTCAGAAGAAGAAAAGAAAGAAGACTAAATGACGCAAGACGATTGTTACTACCTTGGTTACATCGTCAAGCCAATTGGTTTTAAGGGAGCTTTTCAAGTCTTTTTAGACGTAAGTATCCCCGAAGAATATCAAAAAATGGAATCAGTGTTCGTTGAATTAGACGGACAATTGGTTCCATTTTTTATTTCTAAAATTTCTATCAACCAAAAAGGAAAGGCTCGCGTTGAGTTTGAAGACATAAATTCAACTGAAGAAGTTAAAAGAATAGTTGGAAAACAGCTGTACCTTCCTCTTCAAATGCTACCAAAACTTGAGGGTAACCATTTTTACCACCACGAAGTGCAGGGTTTTGAGTTATTAGACCAAGAAAAAAACAGCGTAGGAGTAATCACGGAGATTAAAGACTCCCCTGCTCAAGATTTGATAGTGGTATTGGTTGAGGAAAAAGAAGTACTCATTCCAATTTTGGAGGATACCATTGTTAAACTCGACCGAAATCAAAAATCACTTCAAGTAAAAATTCTTCCAGGTTTATTGGATATGTTTTTAAGCTGAAATAAAGGCTTTTACTTGTTGCTGCATTAAATCTAGCGTAACCTCATCCGCAATTTCACCCGAGTTATAATCAATCAGTTTGTGACACTGACTAATGGCAATTTTAGTTGGTTGAACGTGTACACCGAGGTAATTTAATACTCCTGTAAAATGGTCTAATCCTCGCACGTTTCCTGCTCTTCCACTACTTATTCCAAAAATCAAAGCTTTTTTACCTCTAATTCTCTCGGGCATGAACGCATCAATAAAAGCCTTTAACACACCGGGGAAACTTCCGTTGTATTCAGGTATAACAAAAACTAACTTTTCCGCGCCACTTATGTACTGCTCCGCCAAGTTATTAACTGGTGCATCTTTCTTCCCGTACACCTCGTTTTCAAACACAAAATCGTTAGGTAAGTCCTGTAAGTTCAGCAATTGAACAGACTGGCTATTTTGCTCAAAAATTCTTACTAATGCTTGTCCGTAAAGCAGACTATTACTCGATTTTCTATTAGTACCACAAATAACACTTATCATCCCTTGTCAACAAATTTGTGTTTAAACATTGTTTATAAAAGCGAAGGTCTACAAAATACCTCCGAATACAAATAAAGTACTTTTAGCTTTTTGAGAATGCAGTTGTAAAGCTTATCTGAAAACTATTTTATTTCTTGATTTTCAAAACGTTACAAGGTACCTCTCCTCAGAAATTTAAATCAAAGACTCAGTAATGGGAAAAATTATAGCAATTGCGAATCAAAAAGGCGGTGTAGGAAAAACAACTACAGCCATAAACATAGGTGCAAGTTTAGGGGCACTAGAAAAAAAAGTATTAATTGTTGACGCTGATCCTCAAGCAAATGCTACTTCCGGAGTTGGTCTTGACCCGAAAAATGTGAAAACCAGCATTTACGAATGTATCATACACAACATTAACCCTACCGACATCATTTTACATACCGAGTCTCCTAACTTGGATATTTTGCCGGGTCACATTGATTTGGTTGGAGCGGAGATTGAAATGATAAACCTACCAAACCGAGAGAAAATGATGCGTATGGCTTTATCTAACATCAAAGAAGATTACGACTTTATCATTATTGATTGCTCACCTTCTTTAGGTTTGGTTACCGTAAATGCATTAACCGCTGCTGACTCTGTAATTGTTCCGGTTCAGTGTGAGTATTTTGCATTAGAGGGCTTGGGTAAATTATTGAACACCATTAAAATTGTTCAGAAGTTATTAAACAAAGACCTTGAAATTGAAGGTATGTTGCTTACTATGTACGATCAAAGATTAAGATTAGCAAACCAGGTTGTAGAAGAGGTAAAAATGCACTTCCAACAGTTGGTTTTTAATACCATTATATTTAGAAACACCAAATTAGGAGAAGCTCCAAGTCATGGAGAAACAGCTATAATGTTTGACGCAACATGTAAAGGTGCTGTAAATTACTTGAACCTTGCAAGAGAGATACTTCAAAAAAATAACCTCACACGTTTAACAGACGAAGAAAAAATTATTGAGGTAGGAAATGGCCAATAAAAAGAGAGCACTCGGTAGAGGCTTAAGCGCCTTGCTCGAAAATGCCGATACTGATATTACATCTAAATACTCTGGAAACGAAACCCCAGTTGCCGGATCGGTTACAGAAATAGCCATTGCTTCTATTTCACCAAATCCTTTTCAACCTAGAAAAACATTTAGCGCTGAGGCATTACAAGAGTTAGTTGACTCTATAAAAATTCACGGAGTTATTCAGCCAGTAACTGTGCGTAAAGTTGGTAACGACAATTATCAACTTGTTTCTGGAGAACGACGCTATAGAGCTTCTACACTTGCAGGATTAGATACAATTCCAGCTTATGTAAAAATCGCAAACGATCAATCCATGCTTGAAATGGCATTGATTGAAAACATTCAACGTGAGAATCTTGACCCAATTGAAGTAGCCGAATCCTACCAAAGATTGATTAACGAGTGTAGATTAACGCAAGAAGAGATGGCTGAACGCGTTGGTAAAAGCAGAGCATCGGTAGCTAACTTTATGCGTTTACTTAAACTTCCAAACGAAATAAAACAAGCGCTCCAAGATCGAAAGCTATCTATGGGACACGCCCGTGCTATCTTGGGACTTTCTGATGAAAAACAAATGATAAAACTGTTTCGTCAGATCCTAGAAAACAACCTATCAGTAAGAAAAGTTGAAGAACACATTAAAGAAAAAAACGAATCTAAATCGGTTACTCGTAAAAAAGCCTCTCCCCTTTCTTACGAAGAAAAAAGTTGGATAAGCGCACTGGAAAATGACTACCGAACAAATGTCGCACTAAACAGAGATGCTGAAGGAAAGGGAAAGCTCGTTTTTCATTTTACTAATGCTTCTGAAATGGAAGATTTGATTAAGAAATTAAAACACTAGAGTAACTACTCTACCTCTCACTATTCTTGGTTTAATCATTTATTTTCGCGCCCCATGCGCTACTTGTTTTTCATAGCAATATCATTGATAGTTTGTACAGGCTATGCTCAAACGGATAGCGTAAGCATAGAAGGCACAGAAGTAAAACTATCCTCGGCACAAGATTCAGCCAGATTTAAACACTCACCAAAAAAAGCTGCGTTACTTTCTTTAATTCCAGGAGGTGGACAGATTTACAATAAAAAGTACTGGAAAGTACCACTGATTTATGCTGCTGGCGGCGCAGCCGTTTATTTTGCGGCCAACAATTACAAGAACTACCAATTGTTCAGAAATACTCTTATTTCAAGAGTCGATTCTAATTCCAATAAAATTGACAACTTCCCAAATATTACTACGGCTGGTGTGCAATCTGAAATGGAAACGCACCAGAAAAACTTTGAACTATTAGTAATTGCAAGCATAGCCGTGTATGCCATTCAAATTGTTGACGCTACAGTTGATGCTCATTTAATGTACTTTGATGTGAGCGATGAATTGGCTATACAAGTAGAACCGCGATTAATGAATTTGAATAATTTAATATATCATCCGCAACAGCCAACCGCTTCTATAGGTTTAAGCTTAAAACTCCACTTAAAATGAAAATAGCCCTAATTGGTTATGGTAAAATGGGTAAAGAAATTGAGAAAGTTGCCTTTGAAAGAGGACATAGCATCTCACTTAAAGTTACTCGAGAAAACAGTGATTATACTTCTGAAGAATTATCCAACTCTGATGTGGCAATTGAGTTTTCTGTTCCTGCTGCGGCAAAAACGAACATTCAGAAATGTTTTACTGCTAATGTGCCCGTTGTTGTTGGTACCACTGCTTGGTACGATAGTTTCGAAGAATTGGTAAACGAATGTAAAACTGATAATAAAGCGTTGTTTTATGCCTCCAACTTTAGTTTAGGAGTCAATTTATTCTGGAAGTTAACCGAGCAACTAGGCCAATTAATGAATGCTCATAAAGAATACCAACCAAACATTCACGAAATACATCACACCGAAAAACTTGATGCACCTAGCGGAACTGCAATAACCACAGCCGAAAAATTACTCGCCTCGCACCTTCAGTTCAAGAATTGGTATTTGAACGAAGGCGAGGAACAAACTGACAAGCTTGCAATCACAGCCGACCGATTGCCTGACGTGCCGGGCACACACACGGTTACCTTCCAATCGGATATTGACAGAATTGATTTAACACACGAAGCAAAAAACCGAAAGGGATTTGCACTTGGTAGCGTATTAGCCGCTGAGTTTTTAGTAGATAAAAAAGGCGTTTACTCAATGAACGACTTACTTGGATTTTAACACAAACACCATGAATACTTTAGTAATATTTATTTTCTGCTTACCCATTTATCTGGCATTATTCCTTCTATTTCCCAAAGCTGGAAGGCAAACTTGGGAAGCTGCTATACCGGGTTACAACCTTTTTATTTGGCTTAAAATCACAAAAAAACCTTGGTGGTGGATATTCTTGCTGCTATTCCCTGGAGTTAATTTTTTAATGATTATGATAATGAGCGTTAACCTTGCTAGCGCATTTAATTATCGAAAATCATCGGATACCTACTTTGCCTTTATTCTACCATTTTTGTTCTTGCCAAAAATTGCTTTTGACAAGAAAACCAGCTTTGTTGGTCCTCTAGACCCTTCAGAAATAAAAAAGACCGCGGCCAAAGAATGGAGAGATGCTATTTTATTTGCCATAGTAGCGGCATCTATAATCAGAACCTATGTTTTTGAAGCCTATACCATTCCTACGGGTTCTATGGAAAAATCACTATTAATTGGGGATTTCCTTTTTGTGAGTAAAGTAGCCTACGGCCCAAAATCACCGCAAACACCATTAGCTATTCCATTTGTGCATCACACCTTGCCTATTTTCAATACAAAATCATACACCGAAATATTAAAACTTCCCTACTTCAGGCTGCCGGGTTTTGGAGAAATAGGACGTAATGATGTGGTGGTGTTTAACTTTCCGGCTGGTGATACCGTAATTCTTGACCAACAAGATAGGAGCTACGAGGATATTGTACGTGAGTTTGCATTCCGTTTTAAAATGCGCGATCAAAATGCTGGGCAAAAGTTAATGACTGACAAGCAATACGATAAACTATCTAGAGATTATTTGTGGAACAATACAGAAATTGCAGTTCGACCAGTTGACAAGCGCGAAAACTACGTAAAACGTTGTGTTGCCATTGCTGGAGATACCATCAGTATTAAATCTGGAGTATTATATGTAAATGGAGAAATAGGCTATATACCGCCAAAAATGCAATACAAATACTATGTAAAAACAAAGGACTGGCTCAACCAAAAAAGAATGAAAGAAGAGTTTGATATTAACTATGCCGATTTACAAAAAGTTGGCGGTACTCCTGGTTATATCATTCCACTTACTCTTGAAGGCCAAGAAAAAATGAAGGAATTTCCTACTGTGACAGATATTGCTCCACACATCAACAAAGGATTTAACGATCCTATGAACAGAGTTTTTCCTAACGATAGTAAGTATCAATACAATGAAGACAATTTTGGGCCACTTTGGATTCCAGAAGAAGGTGTTACTATTTCAATTTCGGTAGAAAACATTGCACCTTACATTAGAATAATTAGAACCTATGAAGGTAATCGATTAAAAATTGTAGGAGACATAGTTTACATTAACGATGAACCCGCAACCGAATACACCTTTAAAATGAATTACTACTGGTTGATGGGAGATAACAGACACAACTCTTTAGATTCAAGATTTTGGGGATTTGTGCCAGAAGACCACGTGGTGGGTAAAGCAAGTTTCATTTGGTTGAGCTTAGATCAAGATTTGGGATTAACCGAAGGAAAAATCCGTTGGGACAGAATGTTTACTTGGATTGAGTAAGCCTTTAATTCTTCCTACTGCGCTCTTTGCTCCTATTAGCTACTACGTTTGCCTACTTAGAGCCAATCAGAGCAAACAAGAAGTTTGGATTGAGCAAAACGATAGGTTTCTAAAACAAACGGTTAGAAATAGATACCGTGTGTATTCTCCTCAAGGGCCAATCCTACTCACTGTTCCGTTGCAATCCAAGAGCTCCAAAACCCTAATAAACGATATTAAAATAGACTATTCTATGCCTTGGCAGAAAGAACATCTGCGCACACTTCAGGCTGCCTACTCCTCTACTCCATTTTACGAGCATTACATGCATAAACTTTTTCAAGTTTATGCATCAGAATTCTCAAGTTTAGTTGAATTGAATAAATGGGTTTTTGAAATCATAAACAAAGAGTTACAACTTGACTTGTTGTGGAAGTATTCAAGCGAATACCTAGAAATTGACCAAGCTAAAGATTTCAGAAGCGAGCGCACAGAATTGTTGTGCGAACTATCAAGTAGTTATTACCAGCTGTTGTTCGATAAAGGGAAACCATTTGAACAAAACCTTTCAATTTTAGATCTGATGTTTAATCTAGGTCCTGAAAGCAGACTTTGGTTAAAGCAACAGGCTAACTAGTATTTCTTTTTTACCTTCGGTAAACTCTAAATAGTTTAGCATGAGTAACCGAAGAAACTTTATTAAAAAACTTACCGGAGTTGCCGCAACGGCAGCACTAATACCTGTAGATGCAAATGCATTTTCAAAAACCAATCAACTGTTCGATGAATATTTATGGAATGCTTTCCCAGACGACAATGCAAACGAAGAGGACTTTTGGTCGTGGGTACAAAACTCCTATACAAACAGTCCAAATTTCTTGAACCTTAACAACGGCGGCGTAAGCCCTCAACCTGTAATTGTTCAAGAAGCCTTTAAACGCTACATGGATATTTGTAATGAAGCACCTTCATATTACATGTGGAGATCATTTAAAAGAGATGTTGATGCCGTAAAAGATAAATTGGCGAAACTCGCCGGAGTACCAGCCGAAACATTAGTTATCAATCGTAATACTACCGAAGCGTTAGACACAATTATAAACGGACTCCCTTTGAAAAAAGGAGACGAAATTGTGGTAAGCGTTTTTGATTACCCTAATATGAAGAGCGTATGGAAAATGCGAGAAAAACGCGACGGAATTGTTCTTAAATGGGTCGATTTTCCTGCACCTTGTGAAGATGAGGATTACCTTGTTGAGCAATACAGCAAAGCCTTAACGCCAAAAACTAAACTGGTACATATTACTCATCTAATTAATTGGACGGGTCAGGTTTTACCTGCCAGAAAAATTGCTGATATCTGTAAAGAAAAAGGAATTGAAGTACTAGTGGATGGCGCTCACAGTTTTGCGCATATCGATTATAAAATTAGCGACCTAAACTGCGATTATTTTGGTACAAGTTTACACAAATGGCTTTGCGCTCCTTTCGGAACTGGCTTAATGTATGTTCACCCAGATAAAATTCAAAAGCTTTGGCCTTACTTTCCAAATGAAAATCCCGACGGAGAAAAAATCTCAAAATTGGAAAACTTGGGAACACACAATATTCCAGCTAAAATGGCTATTGGGCAAGCTTTCAATTTCCACTTAAGCATTGGTTCACAGCGAAAACAACAGCGGCTGTACGATTTAAAACAATACTGGATTAATAAACTAAAAGGAGATAATAGGTTTGTAATTTACACACCTTCTAACCCAGAGCTTTCATGTGCATTAGCCACAGTAGGCATCAAAGGAAAAGAAGGTTCGGAAGTTTCAAGTTTATTACAGAGAAAGTATCAAATTCACACTACGAACATTAAAATTCAAAATGTAAATGGAGTTAGAATTACACCTCATATTTACACTCGATTTGAAGATTTGGATAGATTGGTTGTTGCATTGCAAAAAATTGCTTCGGAGTAAGTTCTCAATACATTTTTCTTGACTTAATTGCATTAAGCCAAGAAAAACACTCGAACTGACAGCCCACTGCAGATAAAAGCCCAGCATGTCAGTTCGAGTGCCGTGACGAAGGAGCGGTGTATCGAGAACTAGCATTTAATTATTAACTCCAATCAAAAGCATCAACAACCTTCAATAATTACATTTGTTTCCTTCATAAATCATTAGATACATGAGCGCAACTAAAACTAAAAAGGAAGAACTGGAGTTCAACAAGAACGAGGACAAAATGAAACTCAAAATTGCGGAACTCAACCGTCATTTAGCTGTTATTGAAGAAGGTGGCGGCAAAAAAAGAATTGAAAAGCTTCATGCAAAGGGAAAAATGACCGCCAGAGAACGTATTGATTACCTTATTGATGATCCAACAGATTTTTACGAGATAGGAGCATTTGCGGGTATGGGCATGTACAAAGAGTACGGTGGTTGTCCTGCTGGTGGCGTGGTTTGTGGAATTGGTAAAGTTGCAGGCCGACGTGCTATGATAGTTGCCAACGATGCTACTGTAAAAGCGGGTGCTTGGTTTCCAATTACAGGAAAAAAGAATCTGAGAGCGCAGGAAATTGCAATGGAAAACCGCCTACCTATAATTTATTTGGTAGACAGTGCTGGGGTTTTCTTACCCATGCAAGACGAAATTTTTCCAGATAAAGAACACTTCGGAAGAATTTTCAGAAACAATGCCATCATGTCCTCTGAGGGAATTATTCAAATTGCAGCTGTAATGGGGTCTTGTGTTGCTGGTGGCGCCTACCTGCCAATTATGAGCGACGAAAGCTTAATTGTAGATAAAACAGGGACCATTTTCTTAGCTGGCTCTTATTTGGTAAAAGCTGCCATTGGTGAATCTATCGATAATGAAACATTAGGCGGGGCAACAACTCACACCGAAATATCTGGTGTTTGCGATACTAAGTCAAAAGATGATAAAGATTGTCTGAATAGAATTAAAAAAATGATGGATAAAATTGGCGCTTTTGAAGAGGCTGGTTTTAGTCGTGTGGAAGCGGCACCATCAAAATTTAAATCAGAGGAAATCCTGGGAATTATACCAGAAGAAGGCGTAAAACCCTACAATGTAAAAGATGTAATAGAACGCTTAGTAGATAACTCAGAGTACGAAGAATACAAAGAAGGGTTTGGAAAAACTATTGTATGTGCTACGGCTCGCATTGATGGTTGGGCAGTTGGAATCGTTGCAAATCAGCGCGAGTTGGTAAAGTCTAAAAAGGGTCAAATGCAGTTTGGAGGAGTTATTTACAATGACTCTGCCGATAAAGCGGCTCGTTTTATTATGAATTGCAACCAAAAGAAAATTCCTTTAGTGTTCTTGCAAGACGTTACCGGCTTTATGGTTGGTAGTAAATCGGAGCACGCTGGCATTATCAAAGACGGAGCGAAACTGGTAAACGCCGTTTCTAATTCGGTTGTGCCTAAATTCACCATTATTATGGGTAATTCGTATGGTGCAGGTAATTACGCAATGTGTGGTAAAGCCTACGACCCACGTTTTATTGTAGGTTGGCCTACGGCTAAAGTTGCCGTAATGGGCGGAGCTCAAGCGGCAAAAACGTTGTTGCAAATTCAAGTTGCAAGTATGAAAACCAAAGGAGAAGAGATTACTCCGGAAAAAGAAGCTGAATTATTAAAGAAAATCACCGATAAATACGACGAGCAAACAACGGCTTACTATGCGGCTTCAAGAATTTGGTTAGATGCCATCATTAACCCGATTGAAACGCGTAATTGGATTAGTATGGGTATTGAAGTAGCAAATGGGGCTCCCATTAAAAAACGCTTTAATGTTGGCGTAATTCAAACGTAAAAAAGCCCTTTCCGTTTTACCGAAAAGAGCTTTATGATGTGCTACCTGCAAAGGGGAAAGCAGAATATCACAGACTACCATTTTAATGTTCGTTTCAGTAAATTGGTAGAGAAGTCGAGACAATTTTATAGGTATTAAAACACCTATACAATCGTAATATTAACAGCGGTAAATAAATTCAGTAGAAGGTTACCGTTCATCATTTCAACAAGCAAGCATCCTATAAATCACTGAATATGAGATCAATACATAAAGACACCGTAAAGTTTCTTGATGATTTAAAAAAGAACAACGACAGAGATTGGTTTCAAAAAAATAAATCAAGATATGAGACTGCGCACAAAAACGTAATCGAGTTTTCTGAAGCCTTACTAACTGAATTATCTAAAACCGACAATATTGAAACTGCCTCGGGTAAAAAAGCACTGTATAGAATTTATCGTGATATACGATTTAGTAAAGACAAAAGCCCTTACAAAACATGGTTTGCCGGTGGTTTTAAAAGGGCAACCGCTCAACTGCGAGGAGGCTATTACTTCCACTTAGAACCGAATGCTGTTTTTGCGGCAGGTGGTTTTTGGGGACCAAACAAAGAAGACTTATTATTGATAAGACAACAAATTCAAGCAGACCCGGAACCATTGCAAGAGATTGTAAATAATAAAGATTTTAAAAAACAATTTGGAACGTTAATAGGCGATCAATTAAAAACGGCTCCAAAAGGTTTTGAAAAAGACGATCCCGCGATTGAGTTATTGCGATACAAACAGTTTTTGGTAAAAAAAGACATCGACCCAAAACAGATTACTTCTTCTAATTTGGTGAAAGAAATAACAGAAACATTCGTTACTATGAGGTCATTCTTTGACTATATGAGTGAAATATTAACTACAGATTTAAATGGTGAGCCGTTGCATTAATAAAGGCATAGGAATTGATGACTTTTATTTAAGTACAATAAGGTATTAAGCCATTTAACTTTGCAACACTAAAACAACAACTATGAAAAACTATTTTAAGCAATTACTAACTGCATTATTACTTTTTATTGGAACGTTTTCATACGCTCAAGACATGATATACCGTATCAACGGTAGTAGTATTCAAGCAGTAAATGTGGAAATCCAATCAGAGAAAATTAAATATCAAAAATTTAACGCAGCCACTGGGCCATTTTACACTATTCAGAAAGATAAAGTAGCTTCTATCGTTTTTGCCGATGGCACCCGCCAAGACATGCAAGAAATTGAAGTTGAAGAAGATGAAGCGCGAAAACCAGACCCATTCTTTGAAGAAACAGGAAATCAGCAATCCAAAATTGGGGTACTGGAATACAACCGTTCGGTTGGGTTCAACTTTGCTGGACTTGTTGCCAGACAAATTGAATTCGATTTTGAATATCGTTTTAAAAACACGCTTGTAGGGCTTTCAACACCAGTAATAGTGAACATGCAACCTGACTTTCTTACAACTCCAAACGACTTTGGATTGAATTTTTCGGGTGGATTAGATGTAAACTTTTTTATTTGGAAAGAAAACCTTGACAATACCTACTACGAATTATTATTAGGTTTGGGATTAGATGGTGGGCAATCAACTGAATTTATCAACGACACAACACAAAATATTACTGGTTTTTATTCAGTTTACTTAACGGCAGGCGCTCGCATATACGCTGGTAAAAACATTTCTTTTGCTTTACTTGGAAGGTTAGGAGCTAGAAATTATATGGATGGTTTCTATACAGATATTGAACCCATAATAAGACCACACGTTAGAATAAGATATCATTTCTAAGCAAGTTTTCCAGCAATAAAACCGGTAGTCCAAGCGGCTTGAAAATTAAAGCCCCCTGTTACTCCGTCAATATCAAGTAATTCACCAGCGAAATAAAGATTAGGTACAACTTTACTTTCCATTGTTTGCACCTTTACGTCGCTTAAGCTAACGCCTCCACAGGTTACAAATTCTTCTTTAAAGGTAGTTTTACCGCTCACTTTGTACTCATCGTTTAACAGTACATTCACCAACTTATTGATTTCTTTTTTGGAGAGGTCTAACCAGCGCTTATCATGCGGCAATTCTAGCTTATCTAATAAATACCACCAAATTTTCTTTGGCAGCCCTTCTAACCTGAAAGTAGATAATTGTTGTTTCCCAAATTTTTCCTTTTGGTTGGAGATCGCTTTTCTCAAACCTTCTTCATTTGCATTAGCCACCCATGAAACCGCAACACTAAACTGATAATTCTTTTCAGCTAAAACTCTAGCGCCAAAGGCAGAAAGTTTCAAGACTCCAGGACCGCTAAACCCCCAATGAGTAATTAATAAAGGGCCAGTATTCTCAAGTTTTTCGCCCATAATGCGTACACGTGCATTTGCAGCTACGGCGCCACTT